>NZ_JAGSHX010000003.1 GCF_018138715.1 Streptomyces asiaticus | reverse complement strand
TCCGGTACATCCGGTGAGGTCGCGGTGGGATGCCGGCGTGGTCGTTGCCGAAGACAACGACCGCCTTCGGATTCACGCGTTTGATCTCCGCGGCGACGATGAACGCCCACAGCGCGGTGGAGGTGTAAACGGAGAAGGCAGCCACATCGGGCGGGTCGGCCTCGATGGCCGCGCGTACCTCGGCCCACGGCACATGGCTCATGTCCACGTAACGCCAGGCCAGTTCGGGGAAGCACCGCCGCTGATACGTGATCATCTCGACAAGCCCCGCGTGTGGGTAGACCGTGCCTTCATTGCGATAGCGCTCCTGGCCGTCCACACCAGGGATAAGGGCGCCGCCGCCGGAGTGCCCGCCGCGGTGCGCGGAGGTCAGCGGCAGTGCGAAGTACCAGACCGAGCCGACGCCGGCGTCCGCAGCCGGACTGCCGGCGCCGGGTAACGGCAGCGTCCACAGATAGCGAGTATCCACCCCGACGATCTCTTCCGCGGGTTTCAGCTCCATCTCCACGATATAACCCCCTCATAGTCTCCGTGTGCAGAACTGACGGTGGTCTCGGCCGCGCCCCGCCAACAAGGGGAGATTCAGCCGTCGGTCGAAACCAATCCAGCAGGATTCGTTCATGGAAATAGCGCTGTGCACCGCGGTGCAGCGGTAGCGGATCGGTGAACACCATCGCGGGCAGATCTGCGTTCTTCGCAGCGTGCGCCTCGTGCTCGAACCGGTCCGCCTGCGGATCACCATCCTGGTGACGCTCTCGGTGACATCCGGGTCCATAGGGTCCATTGTGACCAAGGAGATTGGCCGCCGCGATCGATTGATCGCCGCGCCACCCGGCAGACCGGGATGAAGGTCAGAGGGCACCAACACCTCGCGGTAGTAACGGCTCAAGGGGCTGAGCCGCTGTGGTGGCCGGATCGGGATCTGGCGGGCGAGATCCTGCACTGCGAGGCTGATCGTTGTTCCGTACGCTGCCCGAACCCGCTGTGCCGCAGTCCGCGGACGCGGCACCGAAGGGGGAAGACGCCGGTGTCGCACATTCTTCCGTCCGGCCCGACTCCCGCTGACGAGCCGGAATTCCGCACCCGCCCGGACGCCGGCGTCGGCGACCTGGAGGACCCGGCGCGCCAGGAGGAGTGTTGCCCACTGCGCGCCTGGGGCTGCACGGCCTCCGCCGACGGATCGACGTGGCGGCTGCTGTCCGCGCACTCGACCTCCTGCGGCGAGGTCGAGTACTGCAAGTGTGACTGCAATGCCATTGTGATCCTCTGCCAGGACGAAGTAACCGCCCTCACCGGCCTTCCGTCCAACGGTACTCAGCGAAAGCCGTGAAAGGCGCGGAGACTTGACCGATACGCCTCGACGCTCGTTCAAGCATTCAAATGAGATATCGCCATGTGAGAGGTTCCGTCGCTTTCCGAGTGGGGACAATGGCAGAGGCTGCCCTTGCCCGAGTTCATCCTCGGGGCGATCTTGAGGCTCATTGTTGTTCACGAGGAATGGCGCCAGTGAAACCAGGGGCCCCGTGTAGGGGCATTGATCCCTTGGTCGGGCAGAGTCCGTTTTGTCATACGGCACTCGGGGGGTGCCACTCACTGGCAAGATAAATGACATGAAAGTACTTGTGATCGGGGCGACCGGAACGGTCGGCACAGCTGTCGCCAGCGCGTTAGAGGCCTCTCATCAGGTCGTGAAGGCTTCGCGCAGAGGCCCGGTGAAGGTGGATCTGGAAGAGCCTTCCTCTCTGGATACGCTCTTCGCCGAGTTGCCGGACCTCGACGCGGTGGTGTGTTGTGCCGCCAGTGGCCCGCTGGTGGACTTGGCGTCAGTGGCGGACGACGAGATCGTTGCAGGAGCGCGAGGCAAGCTCTTGGGACAGGTTGCCCTGGCCCGACGAGCCGTGCGTCATCTCCGGGACGGCGGTTCCGTCACGCTGACCGGAGGCACCTTCTCTGCTCCGCTGGCCGGTGGATCGCTGGGGGCTCTCATCAACTCCGGCCTGGAGGGGTTCGTCCGCAATGCGGCTGCCGAGTTGCCGCGGAGCCTGCGCATCAACCTCATCAGCCCGGGGTGGATCAAGGAGACCCTGCACAGCATGGGGGCGGACTCGACTGACGGTACTCCTGTCTCCGAGGTAGCCGGTGCGTATGTGGAGGCCGTGGAGGGCACCGCGCAGGGTCAAACCATACGTCCGTAGTCATCAGTGCAGGATGGCTCGCCGCCCGAAGGGCGGCGAGCCATCGAGCAGCTCGGCGCCATGGCGGTCCAGCTCCCTGTATGCCAGCTCGTCGATGCAGAGCAGGTCGACGCGGCCGTAGCGGGCGATGGTCTTGTTCAGCTGCTTCTCGTCCGCGGCCTCGACCAGCTCGTTCACCAGCTTCGTGGCGAGGGTGTAGCGGACTTGGTAGCCCTTCATCGCCGCCTCGGTGCCCAGGGCGATGAGCATGTGGGACTTTCCGGTGCCCGAGTCGCCGATCAGGCAGAGCGGCTGTCCCTTCTTGATCCACTCGCAGCTGGCGAGCGTGTTGATGGTGGCCGGATCGATGTTCGGGTTGGCATCGAAGTCGAAGGTAGTCGAAGGTTCGCAGCGACTTCTCCATCGGGAATCCGGCGGCCGATGCTGGGCCGGTGGCCGCCCGGGGCATCGGCATGTCGGCTGTCGGTTCGTCCTCGGTCTGGGCGGCTTTGCGGGCCTCCAGGGCGACCGCGTCCGCGGTCAGTGCCCCGGCCCGCAGGGCGGTCGCGAGCCGGCGACGAGGTGTTCGCGCGCGATGTGCCGGCCCAGTAGCAGCACCTCGATCAGAGCCCGGGTGCCCTCGGCGTCGCCGTGGGCCCTGACCGCCGCGCGTCCACCAGGCGTCGTGGGCCGGGGCGAACTTTCCTGCGGATCGGGCCTGTTCCAGAGTGGTCGCGCCGGGGAAGGCCCCCGGCTTGCGGACCAGGGCTTCGAGGTAGTGGTCCAGATCCAGGCGGCAACTGCTCTTGGCTGTCGTCGTTCAGCGAGTGGGAATCACCTGGGTGTGGACGAAGCGGTGCGCGTGGCTGACCTCCTCTTCCCAGGTGTGGATGTGGAGGTCGAGCGGCTGATACTCACGGATGTCGAGATCTGTGTCGCCCCACGGTCACGGGCCGCATCAGCGGCCTGTTCCCAGCGCGCCCCCACAGGCGGGTGTCCGGCGTGGTGAGTGCTGGGGTCGGCTGGAGCGGTCGGTCATGCCTGCCGCCCCGGTGGCAGTAGCGGTGTGCCCAGCGGGCGGCGGTGGTGTGGCTGACCTGGAAGCGTTCAGCGGCTTGGCGCAGTGGCCAGCCGTCGTCCACGACGCACCGGGCCGGACGCAGCCTGCCAGTCGGGGGCAGCGGGGCGTTACCGTGGATCAACGAGGGCCTCCTGCGCGACGGTGCAGATGTCGCAATCCACACCGAAACCAGAGGCCCTCGCCCCGTTCAAGCACCCCTCACGGCGCGTCGCCCGTCACCAACGTGCCGGGGCAACACACCTAGTCCGGGTTGGTGTGTGTGGGGGTGAAGGTGACGGGGAGGCTGGATGGGGCTCGGCACCACAGGGAGTCAATCCACTCGAGTTCTTCGGGCTCGACGGCCAGGGTGAGATCTGGAACTCGGTCGAGCAGTACTTCGATCGCTGTCTCGGCGATGATTCTGGCGAGTTCGGGTGCGCCGGCGGGGCATCCGTAGTCGCCGCCGGTGAAGGAGAGATACGCGTTGTTCCCGGCGAAGCCCGCGGTGGTGTCGGGCCACAGCAGTGGGTCCATGTTTGCGGCGGCGAGGCCGAGGACGAGGAGGTCACCGGTGCGGATGCGCTGGCCTGCGAGCATGGTGTCCCGAATGGCGAAGCGTCCGATGGCGTTGGGGACGGGGGAGTCCGCCCAGAGCACCTCGGTCATGGCTTCGCCGATACTCCTTCGGCCGCCTGCGAGGGTTACGGCGAACCGGGTGTCGGTGAGCATCAGCCGGATGGTGGAGCCGATCCAGTAGGAGGTGGCGGGAAAGCCTGCGACCATCATGACCATGATGTCTCCGACCAGCTGTTCGTCGGTGAGGTTCGGGGAGGTCTGGATGAACCGGGTGGTGATGTCCGGGCCCGGCGTGTCACGTTTGGCTGTTACCAGCCGTGTCACTATCTCGGCGGCCCGCTGCTGGGCCGGGATGGCGTCTCCGCTGGCGTCAAGGCTTGCAGTGAGGGCGTGTGCCATGTCCTGGAGCTGGTCCTGGGGGAGGCCGAACATCATGCCTATGGCGAGGGCGGGTACTGAGTAGACGTAGTCGAAGACCAGGTCGGCCTTGCCGCTGCCGGCGAACTGGTCGATCAGTCCGTCGGCGAAGCGCTCGCAGTGTGCACGCAGTTCGAAGGGGTCGACGGTGGAGAGGGCGTCGCTGACGGCGGCTGAGCGGTGCCGGTGTTCGTCTCCTTCGGTGAAATGGATCATGGGGCTGTAGGCGACCCAGGGCATGAGGGACCAGTCGGGCGGTACCTCGTTCCAGCGGTTCCAGCGGCGGGGGTCGCGGCCGTAGGTCTGGGTGTCGCCGAGGACCTGGCGCATTTCGCGGTAGCCGAGGACGAGCCAGGCGGGGATGTCGGCTTCGAGCAGGACCGGGGCGACCTGGCCGTGGTCGTGCCTCATCCGCTGGTAGCTCTCGGTCGGATTCCGCAGGAACTGCCGTCCGTACAGTGGTGAGGCGCCGCGGTGGGCGGGGCAGGTGGGAGGCGGCACTACCGAGCCCGTGTCGTCGGGCGCGTTCTGAGGGTCCGGAATATCCTGTGGGTCCTGGAGATTGGTCACGAAGTCTTCCTTGGAGCGGTGGATCAGCGCGGCCGCTGGTACAGCGAGAGGCACAGGCTAACCGTGGGACCCGATCGGACCAACCGCCAGAACGTCTCCGTCCCACAACTATCTACAACATCACTGGCAAGCTCCTCGAACTACTCCACCGACGGCGCCCTCGACGCATGGCCCCCATACACCGAAATCTCCAGCGTCCGCGTCTACTTCATCCACGTCCGCGTCCTGCCACCCACCATCGCCTCAGGCCGAGTTGCGGGAAGCGGAGGCCGCATTGGAGCGGTTCGCGATCGCTCGTGCTGATTCTCCTCTACGAAGCCTCCCGCCGGCACGCACTCGACGCCGCGGAGTCCAAGGCCAAGGCCATCGCAGCCCGATTTGCCGCGTAAGCTCCTCACTTTCCGCAGCGGGAGCTGCCCTGTCCTCGGCCGGGCGGCTCCCGCCGTCAGAGCTACGGGAACAGTGAAGCGTCCCCGTATGTAGCCACCGCTTCAGCAACACACGCAGACCTGACACGGAAGACGCCTGCTCGCCGGATACGGCCCTGCGCTGCTGAGCCCCGGCAGCCTCGTCTGGCTGCCGTGCGGCCTTCCTCACTGCCTGCTCCACCCCGAACCTGTTCAGTCCGGCCGACTTGGCGTGTTCGGTCGCCGCCGCCTGCATGCGGCCACGCGCCACTGCTCCCAGTGGGCCCGGTGCTCTTCGGCGTCGTGGTGAGTGGCCGCTGAGGCCTGGCTGCTTGGGGAGACGGCGGTGGAACCGATACGTGCGTCAGGCGATCCCGTCCTCAGCGACCTTGACCTGCACTTCTTGGACGGCATACGGCATACGGCATACGGCGCCGGTGTGAGGCGTCGCGCGGCGTTGACCACGTCGGCGCTCGGATGTCTCTCCGGGAGGGGTCCCGGGCCCGGCGGGATAGGAAAGTCGAGCAAGATTCCCCCTTGAACACAGGAGGTCCAACAGATGAGTACCGGTATGCGCCGACGGGCCGCGACGACCGCCGTGACGCTGGCCATGGGGGGCACACTCGCGTTCGGCCTGATGACGCCGGCGGCGTCTGCTGCCAACGGGCCCTGCTACGACGGGCGGTGCAAGACCACCGTGTCGGCGCCCAAGACCATCACGGTCGACAGCCGCACATTCGGGTTCGGGAAGTTGAAGATCACGAGCGTAAGCTCCCGGTCCGTGAAGATGTCGGCCGCCGGCGGCAGCCTCAGCGGCAGCACCAGCCCGGGCGGCACCGTCAAGTTCAACAACCTGAAGATCTGGGTGAAGTCGGTCTCCGGCAATAGGGCCAGCCTCCAGCTGTTCCCCACGCGGTACTGAGCCTGTCGTTGAACCCCGGTGCGTTCGGCTCGCGCCGGGGTTCGCCATCCCCCGGACAGCAGGCACGGCCGCCCTTCGCGCCTCGAGATGTCTCGTAGTTGTCCGTGGCTCTTTGGCAGTTGTTGGTGGGTGCTCAGGGTGGTGCAGGCGGGGGTCTTTGGTGGGGTGACGGGTGGTGCCGCCGGAGAGCGACGACACTGGCTGTCCGGCCGGAGGAGCTTCCCGTCCGGCGGGCACATGGGAAGAGAATCGGGCCGCTGCTCCCGCCTGGCGGGAGGGAACGCTGATCGGTCCATTCGTGCAGGTCAGGTCCGTGTGGTGTGGCCTGCGTGATGGATATCGAGCTGACCACCGCTGGGCAGATGCACCGCTATCACCCGCGTCAGGTCGTCGTCGGCGACGGCCGCCGCCCGGCTCGCATGCGGCTCCGCAAGGCGCAGGAGGAAGCCGGTGTTCCGGCCGGGCGTTGGATGGGCCGGGGACTGCCCCGCCTTGGCCTGGCGCCCGGTCAGGAAGTCACCGAGGCGCAGCGGCGGGCCCCTGGAATGCCTGACCATGCAGGCGCAATTTCCCAGGCAGTGGCGAGCATCTCGGTACGCTCGCCAGCTGCCGATCAATGGTGGCGCCCCGGACACGCAGGGCAGGTCCGAGGACGCTTCGTACGGATCGAAGCGGCCGGTGAGCACACAACGGCACATACGTGGGATTGGACGAGGGCGAATCCGGACTCCGACCGTCTCTGCGGGCTAGATCCATATCAGCACGATCGAGGCCGCGATCGAGGCGACGAGCAGCCCGGCCAATAGCAGATTGACCGCGCCCCATTGCCGGTCGGTACGCAGCAGCCTCGCCAGCGGCAGACCTAGGCCGGGCGGCAGCCCCCGGACTGCCGGAGGCGCCCGCACGAGCGGTGCCCACTCTTCACCATCGTGCTGATACTCGACGGACTCCTACACCGCTGGGAGCTCTCACGCTCGCAGCGACCTTGCCGACGGCCGAGCCGCTGCTCGGCCGCGGCTGACCACGCGTGGGCTGTGGCCGAGGTCAAGGGCGGCGCCGTCGGCGCATGAGTCACCCGATCGGAGAGACACGCCCTGATACTCCAGTGTGACTTCGCGATCTTGTAGGGATTCAGGGAACGGGTACGGCCACCGCGTGATCATAGGAGGTTGTGCGGACTTCTGAAGATCGTGGGTGGCCGCGGGCTTTGGCGTAAAACCCTGTCCGTTGGCGGGCCATGTCAGACCAGGCCATGGCCCGGATCGCGGGCGGGTTCGGGCGGGTGGAACCGTGAGCGACTGCCCGCGCCTATCTGCTCGGACCGCTGTCGAACACTCTCGTCCGGCCAGGTCGGCAAGGCGATCACAGGACGAGTATGAGCTTGCCGCCGGATCGGCGGGACTGGCTGAGCTCGGCGGCCTCCTTGATCTGGTCGAGCGTGTAGGTGCGGGCGACCGATACGGCCAGGACGCCTTCGCCGGCCAGCCGGGCGAACTCATCCATCCGGTCGTAGCGCAGATCGATTTGGGTGATCCGGGTGCCCAGCTCGGCCGCGGCGGCGAAGTCCGAGACGGTGAGAACACGGTCGGGGTCCCCGGTCAGCCCGATCAGGGCCGGCAGCGAGCCGCCGGCCGGGCTGGCCTGGTCGGCGCGGTCGATCCGGCCGCCGGTCGGGGCTGTGTCCAGGGCGCGGTCGACGCGGCCTCCGGCCAGTGCGGCGACGCGTTCGGCCATGCCGTCGCCGTAGCCGGTCACGTGGGCGCCGATCTCTTCCAGGGCGGCGGCCCGGGTCGGCCCGGCGGTGGCGACCACCCGGACGCCCCGGTGCAGCGCGAGGCGCACCGCCGCCTCACCCACGGTGGTGCCCGCGCCGTGGACGAGCAACAGCTCGCCCGGCCGGACGCCGAGGTCGTCGAGGGCGTGCCACGCCGTCTCGGCCGCCACCGGCAGCGCGGCGGCCTGCTCGACGGTGACACCCTCGGGAATGCGCGCCCAGGCCGACATCAGCGCATACTCGGCGGCCCCGGCCGTCGGGCCGTCGAAGGTCGCCGGGCCGAACACACGGTCGCCGATCTCGACGCCGATGGCGCCCTCACCGAGCGCGTCGACGGTGCCCGCGACCTCGACGCCGAGCCCGCGCGGCAGCCGCGGCAGCTGGTCGGCCAAGAGGCCGTCGACCACCGCCCAGTCGGCCGGGGTCAGGCCGCACGCCCGCATAGCGATCCGGATCCGACCGGGCCCCGGCTCCGGCTTCGGGACGTCGCGGAGCACGATCACGTCCGGGGATCCGAATCGGTCGAACTGAAGAGCCTTCATGACGATCTCCTGCCGATGACAGCATCTGTTGTCATTGAAGGTAGCACCGTGACGACAGCGTCTGCTGTCATATCCTGGTCGGCATGCCACGATGGGAGTCCGACGCACAGGGCCGGCTCGAGCGCGCGGCGCTCGACCTGTTCGAGACACAGGGGTTCGAGCGCACCTCGGTCGCACAGATCGCGCGCACCGCCGGTCTGACCGAGCGCTCCTTCTACCGCTACTTCCCCGACAAACGGGAAGTGCTCTTCGCCGACAAAGAGCTCGAGGCCCACCTCGTCGCCCGGGTCGAGGCGGCCGACCCGAGCCTCACGCCGTTCGAGGCGCTGCTGACCGCGCTGGGGACCGCAGATGAGATCTTTCGCCCGCGTGAGTTTCTGCTGCGCCGTATCAAAGTGATCGCCGCCAACCCGGCATTGGCCGAGCGCGATCTGATCAAGCTCGCCGACATCGCCGACGCGCTGGCGCGGGCGCTCGAGCGCCGGGGCGTCGAGCCCGGCGCGGCACGCTTCATCATCGACGTGGCGATTGCGATTTCCCGGCGCGCCACGTCCCGCTGGCTGGCCGAGCCGGAGGCGACGCTCTCCGAGCTCGTCGCCCAGGCGGCCGCTGAGCTGTGCGAGGCGGTCGCGCCGCCAGCCCCGACGGTCCACTGAGTCCGCCGCGCGAAGAGGGCAGCGCCCGACTGGTGTTTCGGTGCGGTTTCGTGATGTTGCGGCCGGGCCGGACCAACTCGGGTGCGGACGGCATGGTCCCGAGGCCGCATGAATCGAGACGAGACATACCGGTTCGCAATCGGGGCTGTGTGTTGGCGGTCGCGGCTCCGATCCGTGCCGCACCAGCCCCTGCCGGCGCCTCCGCGCCGCCCATCGCCCGCGCCGGTCAGTGTCGGCGGCCGCTTGTCCTGCCGGTGTCACGCGGCAGTGCAGACGTGGCTATGCGATTGCCTCGCCGGGGCCGGGCCGTCGGGGGATCCGCGGCAGCCGGTGCCCTTCCTGTCCGGCCTCGATGCGGCCAGGGCTTCGTCGATCTCGCCTTGGGTCACTCTTGACATGTACGAAGCGGGGCAGCAAATTGAATTCACTTCGACTTCCTGTCGCCGCGGTGCCGCACGACGGGGTGGCGATCCGCTTCGCATGAGGAGAGGTCAATGACGACACTCAATCGAAGGCGTTTCTTCGGGGTTGCTTCGACGGCCGGAGTGGCCGTGACGACGTCGCAGGGTGTCGCTGTGGCGAGCGGCGGAGATGAGCGAAACCCGGACCTCATCGGAGTCCAGGCCGACAGCGGTGCGAGCGTGATCGCGCAGAACTTCCTTGACCCGCGCACGGTGGACATCACGATCGATTCGGTTGCGCTCGGCCACACCGCGTCGGTGCGCATCATCCTTCCGAATCGGTTCGGCTCGCGGGCCGGCGCCTCATGGCCGGTGCTCTACCTTCTCCATGGCGGTTACGGCGACTACACGGACTGGGCGCGGCACAGCGACGTCGCGCGCCTGGTCCGCAAGCGCGACGTGCTGGTCGTCATGCCGGATGGCGGAGCGCTCGGCTTCTACACGGACTGGTGGGCCCGCGGTGCGGGTAGCAAGCCGGGCTGGGAGACGTTCCACTTGGTGGAGCTCTCACAGATCCTCGCGCGGGGGCTCCACGCCGCAGACCGGCGCGCGATCGCGGGTCTGTCCATGGGGGGCTTCGGCGCGATGTCGTACGCGGCTCGCCATCCCGGTTTCTTCCGTGCCGCAGCGTCCTTCAGCGGCACGCTGGACACGCTCCACCCGACCGCCGAGCCAGTCTCCTCCGACCCGTTCGCGATGTGGCTATTGCAGACACATCTCGCGCCTAACGGGTACGACGCGCTCAGCCTCTTCGGCGATCCAACGGCACAGCACGCCATCTGGGCGGCGCACAACCCGGCAGATCTCGTAAAGGACCTGCGTGGCACGAAGTTGTTCGTGTCCTGCGGTAACGGGCGGATCGGACCGTTGGATCCGCCCGGAACCGATCCTTCTGACATCTCCGTCCGATACGAAGCTGTCCAATTGCGGCAAAACCAGGAGTTTGTCAAGCGGGCGACCCGCATTGGTCTCGACGTGACCTTCGAGACCTGCGCTGGCTCGCACACGTGGCCCTACTGGGCGCGTGAGCTCGAGAAGGCGTTTCCACTCCTGATGCGGGCGATCGAGGCGGGGTGAGTCCGCGACACATGTGGGCTGCCCCCGCAGGCCACCCGAATAGGGCGTTGCGCGCGAGCGTGACAGGGTGCTGACCATGGACTGCTGCCGACTGTGGCCGCTGCGTGAGGTTCGCGTGACCTGCGGCACGGCCTGTTCGCCTCCTTGAGGGCTGCTCATGACGGCGTTTTTGAAGGACGTCTGCTGGGCCCTCGGCCACGAACTGCTGCCGGAGAACGACGAAGGCACCCGGGCCAAGCGTGGCCGCACCAGGCATTCCGGTGGGGCTGCTCATAGGTGTATCGCGGGTCGCTCCTCGCGCTGCCTGCCCCATACCGGCGACCGGACCGAATATCCCTGTCTGGTCCCGCAGCACGGTCAGGTCCGCGATGGCCTCACCGCCGACCGAAAGGGCGAGGTTAGTTGCGGTGGACCAGTTGCAGGCGATGACGTTCATCGGCCGGTCGTTCTGGCTGTTCGATAGCTGGCACCTGCATGTCGAGGACGCCGAGACTCGTTCATCGCCTACGTTTGCTGAAACTCGGTGCTTCTGGTGCCTGACTTGGCCGGAGATCAGCCGCAGCAACTACCCGACCGTCTGGCCCGACCCTTGGATCACGTCAACGACACGCGTCGGCCAGCCCATCGGCCGCGGATCGTCGGCCCCGGCTGGCCCGGCGGGGAAGTCCCGTCGTGGCCTACGCCTGGAGGGTCTACGTGGGCGGAGAAACATCGTCGAGCGCACTGCGGCAGCGCATTCCTTGGCGCTCTGCAGGTCGAGTTGGGGCAGCCACCCGAGCGCGCAGTGGCCTGATGCTGCCGCACCATCGCATGGGTCACGAAGCGGCTGCCCGCGCGTCACCGGCCTCCAAATCGGCCATGAATGCGTCATGCGTCACTACCGGCCCGCGCCCTCGGCTTTGCGGTGGTCGGCTTCAGCAATGTCGGCTTCCTCCTGCAGGCGCCGCAGTTCCGCGAGTTCGCCGACGGGGATCAGGGCCGCCGCAGGAGCACCGCCGTGGTCGCTGATCACGATGGTCTCGTGGCCGAGGGCTGCGCAACGGGGCGCAGACCCCGGCAGGCGAACGCGACCTCGAGGAACTGATGCGCAGTGCCACGCGCCAATGAGCCACCCGCAGGCGTCGAAACCAGTGCACGTGGGCGAACGCGCGCTCCACGACCCAGCGTTGGGTTCCCAGCCCGGAGCCATGCTCAGTGTCGCGGCGGGCACTCAGGGGCGTACCACCGGCACCAGCGGCGCCGCCGTACCTGACGACCTATTCATGTGGGCGCAGAGAACTGTCCGGGCGCAGCGAACCCTGATCATCGAGGTCGTCCAGCACTGCGGGCAGGCCCTTCGTGAGCATCTTGGTGCGGACGCTGCCGAGAAACTTGGACATGAACAGGCCGCCGACACCGGTGAAGCCCGTGTGGTCGTAGATGAAGCGCGTGCCTTCGCCCCACGCCTGAATCCGGTAGGCGACCTCGGTCACCGCACCTCCGCTCTCATCCTGCCAAGAAAACCGCAATAGTTCCGGCTTGCGCACCTCCAGAACCTCACAGGAGACGACGCCGCTCCATCCGGGCCGAGGCTTGGCCACGAAGGCGAACTTGGTGCCAACGACGGGCGCGAAGCCCTCAGGGCGGGCGCCGGCGCCGGTCGCCGTCCACAGCGGGACCAGCTGAGGGTCGGTGACCGCGCGCCACACCATTTCCGGCCGGTGGGGGTAGTCGCGGACGATGTGGATCTCACTCATGAGGGACCCTTCCGGGTGGGCGACGGGAAACCCATCGCGTAGCGTACTGTACAGTCACTGAAAACTTACTGTAGCAGTATTTTTCCAGGGGCTGGATTACTATCTGAGGCATGAGCATGCGCACTGTGGACTGGTCGACGCTCCGCCCAAGGAGCCAGGAATCCGCGGACGAAGGCCTTCGGGAGCGCAAGAAGCGGCTGATGCGTCAGCAGCTGTCTGATACAGCGACCGCGATGTTCCTGGAGCGCGGCTTCGAGGCTGTGCGCGTGGCGGAGATCGCGCAGGCGTGCGGAGTCTCGGAGAAGACGGTGTTCAACTACTTCCCGACCAAGGAGTCCTTGGTCCTGGATTTGGGCGAGGCCACCATGAACTCGCTGCGCCAGACTCTCGCTGACCCGGGCCTGGCACCGGTCGAGGCGGCGCTGGCGATCCTCGACCAGGAGCTGAAGGACATCACCTCCTGGCTCGCCGCGCAGGCCGACGCTGTCGAGGCGAAGGTCGTGCTCATGCGCTTCGGGAGGCTGGTCAGGTCCACCCCGTCTTTGCGGGCCTATCAGCGGGACATGACTGACCGGCTGGTCGCCGAGGCCGCCGAGATTCTTGCCTCGCGCGCTGGCCTGAGCCAGGACGACCCCGAACCGCAGATCGCCGCGATCGCCCTCCTTGGCCTGTGGTCCGTCCAGTTCCAAGCCCTGCGCCGCCACCTCGGGCGCGACGTCGCTCCCGAGCGGCTTCACCAGGCCGTCACCGCAGATGTCATGCGTGCGGCTCGGCTCATCGACACCGGGCTGCATGTGCTCGGCACGGCCGGTGAAACCGACCGGTCCGAGCAGGCCGGGTGAGGCACCACCGTGCGCTCCGAGCCGTCGCGGGTCAGGCGGCGTTCTCTTGCGGATCGGGAGCCCCACTCGTGACTGTGTGCAGAGTGGGGGACGCCGACCACGTCGGTCAGGTCACCCGCCGTACCGCCAGTGGCAGGGCCTCGTAGCCGGCACAGCTCGCGGGACTGTCGGTCGACTACATCGCCCCCGGCCCGATCGAGCGCCAGGTGCCGGGCAGCATTGCCCGCCTCGCCGAGCGTTTGAGCGGGCTGCCCGTCGGGATCCACTCGGCCGACTGGTGGCAGCCGCGCTGGAACCCGCACGGACCCGAGCTGTTCGACGTACGATGCCGAGATGCACGCTGACAGCCCTCGGGGCGCTCACGCCCTCCTCCTCAATGGCACTGTCGGCGTGGGCAAGACAACCGTTGCCGAGGCCGTGGGCGACCTTCACCGGTCACTATCTCGATGCCGGAGCGACGCGCCCCGTCCTCGCTGGTGTGGTTCAGGACCAGCACGAGCGGAAGCTACTGGCTGATGCCGTAGGTGCTCAACCCACGGTCTGCCGACTCCAGGCTGAGCTGCCGATCAACCACCAGCGACTGGCCCAACGTCACAACAGCGAGCTCGAAGCACTGCGATGGCACCTGAACCGGTCCGGTGAACTGGACAGAACCCTCAGCCGGTCCGCAGTCGACGACTTCACCGTCGATGCCGGCACAGGCTTTGTCACTGACGTCGCCGTATCGGTACTCAGGGCAGCAGGCTGGCCGTGACCATCGGATTGCAGCCGTAGTCGTCGCGGAGGCTCGATCACACCCTCTTTCCGGAAACCCCCATCAACCACGCCAGCCGCACTCACAAGCTCACCCCCGGCCACAACTCGTCCTGACGAATCTCGAAGTCAACCGCTGAGACAACGTCCAGCCCCGCCCTGTACCTGGCCCGCGGGTAGTGGGAAGTCGGAGGGTCTGGGTCGCTCAGGCGGCAGGCCCTCCAACTACAGAGAGGATGGATCATGACCTCGGACCACGACACGCTGTGGCGTCGCTGCGCGTACCTGGGTCGCGTCCTGCTGCCACTGCTGGGCCAGGAGCCATGGCGCCATGGTCGTCGCCGAGAGCGGCTGCACTCCAGGGGCATTGACGTGGTGGTGGAGGAACGACATTGAGGTCTTCGCAGCCATAGCCGCCCATGCTGTCGCGGTGGACACTTCCTTGTCCGTAATCGACAATCCGAGCCGGGCGGCGGAGGCGGATTGCGCCTGGGTAAATTAGTCCTTAACGAGCTTGCACTTGATGTTAAGCGACGAGTTCTCTAGCTTTTCCATATGAATCTCACGATCCTTGCGGCTTCCGGCAGGACCGGAATCGCGCTTACTCGGCGGGCGCTACAGCGTGGTCACACCGTTACCGCGATTGCGCGCGACCCCGAGCGAATTCCGGTACCCAATTCCGACGCTCTGTATAAAGTGGCGGGTGATGTGCATGACCCCGCGAGTATTTCTGCGGCGATCGATGCGGATTCCGTAGTCCTTTCCGCTCTCGGCGCGGACAAGGCGGGAATTCTCCTGGCTGGCGCCAGGACAGTTGTCGCGGCCCGGTCACGGCGCATCATCTGGCTCGGTGCGTACGGCACGGGCAAGTCCGCCGAGGTGGCAGGGGAGGCGGCCGGCGTCATCGTGAAGCTGCTGGGGGGCGATCATCTTGCGGACAAGGTCGAGGCCGACAACACGGTCCTTACGGCCGGTGGCACGGTCTTTCATGCCGGGGTGCTGGCCGACGGACCGGAAAGCCCCACCCGGCGCACGGTCGGTCTGCGGGATGCGCCTCCGTTCGATCTCACCGCGAAGGTCACCCGTGACACCGTAGCGGCGGCCATGCTCGACGAGGCCGAGGAGCCACACTTCCCCGGAACCGTGGCCCTGCCGCTGGCCGGTTAGGCGGTGACGATCTCCGCGAGAGCCGCCCTTACCTGATCGCGGAGCCAGGCGTGCGCGATGTCCGAGTCGTTGCGCTGGTGCCAACTGCAATTGATCGGCGCCGCCGGGAACTCGACCGGTATCGGCCTCGTGATCAAGCTGAACGCTTCGATGAGCGGACGGCCGAGGATCGCCGTGGTGGTGAGCAGCAGGTTGCTGCGGCCGGCTATCTGGAGGGCCGCGGGGAGGGTCGCCACGGCCGCGACGACCCGACGGTGCAGGCCTTCTTGGGCCAGCACGTCGTCGATCGGTGCGGTCAGGCGGCCGCGCCGGGAGACGATCACGTGTGGCTGCGAGGCGTACGCGTGCAGATCGAGGCTGTCGGCGTACGGATGGTCGGGACGCATCGCCACAACGAGGGGGTCGTGGCCGAGGGTCTCGGACCGGAACTCGGGCAGGCTCGGCCGGCCTCCGCCGAGTTCTAGCTCGATGCGGCCGTGCCGCAGGTCGTCGGTGTCGGTGGAGGTCTCGGCCAGCACCCGCAACTGCACGCCGGGAGCCTGCTCCTGGACCTTGCTGACCAACACGGGCACCAGCGACGCGGCAAGCGCATCATGGCACTGGAGCGTGAAGGTGCGCTCCAGCGCCATGAGTTCCAGCTCGCGGCTCGGCGAGAGCACCTCCTCGGCCTGTCTTACCAGCCGACGGACGTCCTCCCGGATCGACACCGCATACGGCGTAGGGGTCATCGCATGGCCCGTACGCACCAGGAGGTCGTCGCCGGTCACCCTCCGGAGCCGACCGAGCGTGCGGCTGACCGCGGGCGACGACAACTGCAGCCGCCTGGCCGCACCCCTCACGCTGCCTTCCTCGAGCAGAGCGTCGAGCACAGTCAGCAGATTCAAATCCACTTGCACACCAGTAAACAATGTCAGATGAGTATTGTGCTCATGTAAATTAACGGAGACGTCATGATGGGTCAACTGTCCACGGCTGCCACAGCTGCTGCCCGCCACGCGGGCACCAGGATGCTGAGGCTCTACTCCACCGAGACGCGTCAAGCCGGGCTCACCGAGCTTCTGGCATCCATCCGCGACAACGAAGCAGCCGTTGTCGACACGCTACGGCCTGCGCTGGCCGAGATCCTGCCGAGCGCAGGCTGGCTGAACGACGAGCATGGATCGGGCCCGCTGGCCGCGGGCGAGTGGTGGCTCATCGACCCCATCGGCGGCAATATCAACGCCGTGCACGGCATGACCGACTGGAACATCGGCGTCAGCCTCGTGCGCGACGGGCGCCCGGTGCTGGCAGTGATCTACTTTCCGCTGCTCGATGAGATGTTCACGGCCACCGCGGGCGGCGGGACGTTCCTCAACGGCGTGCCCCTGCGGGTTTCTACCAAGAAGTCGCTGGACGGAGTGTTGGCCGGCACCGGTCAGGCCAAGCCCGGCCAGGGCGTCGACATCGCCGAGCGAATGGGGTCCTCCTTCGCCGCGATGATGGAGCAAGCCATCTACGTACGGATCTCCGTTCCGGTGACCCACCAGCTCGCCCAGGTTGCCGCGGGCCGGATGGACCTGCACTGGCAGTTCGACAATGTGCGCTCCCACGTGGCCGGTGTGCTGCTGGTCCAGGAGGCCGGCGGCATCGTCACCGACCTCGATGGAAGGCCGTGGGAGCTGACCAGCACCGGCTACGTCGCCGCCACACCTGGCGTGCACGCCGCCGCGCTCAAGATTCTCGCTGCCCGACCTTGACCCGGCTCCCGCACGGCCGGCACGGGGACCAGAACACCTTGGAGCGGGTATGAGAAGTGCGGCTGTGCCACGTCCGGCACGGAGACTGCCGAACCGACGACCACGACGCGAGCGCCGGTGTCGTCGGCGTACTCCGGCGTCAGTTCGGGCAGGGTCTCCAGGTTGCGCTTCTCGATGTTCTCCTCGGCGACTTCGGTCAGCATCGACGCGTCGTGTTCCGCTCCCTGGGCGAAGGGGGATTCCTCCCCATGGCGTAGCAGCAGCCGAGCGGGATCTCCAGACCCATCAGCACGAGCAGTGCCGGCGCCAGGTAGCTCAGCAGCAGGCGGCGGGTCATGACGCGGCCTTGGGAGGCGAGCCGCCGCCGGGCTGCCCGGCGGGAACGGTGAGGCGGAAGCCGACACCGCGTGCGGTGGCGATCCAGGCAGGATCACCAAGTTTGCGGCGCAGGGCGGCGACGTGCGCGTCCAGCGTCTTGGTGGGTCCGAGTGCGGGTCCCATACCGAGGCCATGATCTGCTGCCGGGAGTGCACCGCGCCGGGATCCTGGGCGAGATGGGCGAGCAGGTCGAACTCCCGTGGAGACAGGGCCACTTCACATCCGCCGAGGCGGACTTCCCGGGTGCGCCGGTCGATCTCCAGCCCCCCAGCCGCTGCGGACCGGCTCCGGCCATGGACGACGGAGGCACCTCGGCGGATACCGGGGCGTCCACCGCCAGGCCAGGTGGCCGACGGTGCGACGGGCCACGGCCCGGATGCGGGCGACCAGCTCCCGCACGCCGAACGGCTTGGCGACACAGTCGTCCGCCCCGAGCTCCAATCCGACGACCCGGTCGGCTTCCTCACCCCGGGCAGTGATCATGATGATAGGGATCGCGGACCGGGCGCGCAGACGGCGGCAGACAGCCAGACCGTCCATGTCGGGCAGCCCGAGGTCGAGCAGCACCAGATCGGGCTCCCCAGAGGCCCCCGCGAGCCCGGCGGCACCGTCGGCGCCCTGCGCCGACTGCTGCTGATCTGCGGTCTTCGAGCCACCGGAGTCGGAACCACCACCACAGGCCACCAGGGAGAACGTGAGAACAACAAGCAGGAGCGGCGGCCACGGCACGACGAGGCAATGCACGCATCAGGCGTCTCCAGAACAGTCGAAATACGGGGCCCGAAAGCCGGACTCCCGGGGGATGGCTCTGACGTCGTCATTCGGCCCCGCCCGGACGGCTAGCGCTGGCCCCGATTCGTGAAGATCCGTGACGGCTTCAAGCGGCTCCTCCTGGTGACCACCGCCTGGTCAAGACCAGGCCCCGAATGGGGCCGTTTCAAGCCGTCACCTCATATTTTGGGCACAACTCGGACGTCTTGGTGGGGCCGCTGAACAACGTCGAAGCCAGATGAGGTGATCGAGCCTGGTGCTGACAGCGGCCGCGGGTGGGTCACCGATGTCCGTCAGGACCGCAAGGGATCGCCGCAGGCGGGACTGCGCCGCGGTGGGCCGCAAGCCTCAAGCGTCAGGCGTACGTAGGCGCAGCGCTGCCACAAGGCCCAGCGTGCCCGATCGTGGTACGCACCGCCGACCACCGGAACAATCAAGATACGCCCCAGGTTCTCCCGCTCCCGTTCCAGCACGCTGCCACCACGGCAACCGGACCCACACGAAAGCAGGCACACATGCGCAAGACACGCACCGCCCTCACCGTCCTCGCCCTCTCGGCCGCTGCGCTGACAGGCACGACCACCGGCGCCGCCGCCACCGACAGCTTCTCAACCAGCCGTGCGGCCGCGGCTCCGTGCACCGTGCCCGACGCGTTCTGCGCCACCAGCGGCAGCTGGGCGCTGCGCACCTACTGCTGACACCTGTTCGACGCGCGGCGCGTGCGAGAGCACTGTGTGCCCTGATGTGTGGGCGGGAGAGTTGGACGAGGTGCCGTTGCGGGTCGGCCACCGGTTCGGCCGGGCTGATCTTCGCCGGCGGATGCGGGATTACGTGACCAGCTCGACCACGTCCGCGACACCACTTTCAGCGAGGACGCCTCCAAAATCCGCATCGACGGCCTGCCCGCGTCATGGCCACCCTGCGCAACCTCGCTATCAGCTTGTTCCGTCAGGACAACCACACCAACATCGCTGCCGCTTGCCGCTGCACCGCCCGCGACCCGCAACGGCCCCTGACAGCCCTCGGGATCATCTGACCAACCGGACGAATCAACGACACGCAAAGACCCTGGCCCCCGACCCAAGACGGGATCGCGCCCGCTCCTTCCTCCTTCGCAGCGCACGGCTCGAAACCGGTTACGTCAGTGGTATCGCGTTGTAACAGTCTCGGCGGAGGCTCATGGCGCACCTCCGGTCTCCTCAGTAACTCGCACCCCCCACGTGACCGGGTTGATCGAACGACCGCTCCCCGGCCGGCGCGCGCCCCGGGGTGCGGATGAGGAGGAATTGATGGCTGCAGAGCAGTCCCCAGGATCCCGCCGTGCCTTCCTTAGATCCGTCGGCGTCGCGGGGGGCGCCGGAGTGCTGTACTCGGCGATGGGCGCACTCGGGCTCGCCCCGGTGCCAGACGTGCGGGCGGATGAGTATCGGGCGCCCCAGCGAAGCGACTTCGCGCTCACCGGACGCGGCGGCAAGAAGGTACTCGTGCTCGGCGGCGGCATAGCCGGCCTGGCGACGGCGTACGAGCTGGGCAAAGCCGGTTACGACTGCCAGATCCTGGAGGCGAAGGACCGCCCCGGGGGCCGCAACTGGACGGTTCGCGGCGGCACGGCGCTGACCGACCTCGACGGGCGTACGCAGACGGCGTCGTTCACCAAGGGCCAGTACATGAACGCGGGCCCGGCCCGGCTGCCGCAGTCCCACGTCACCCTCGAGTACTGCCGCGAACTCGGCGTCGAACTCCAGGTGTTCACCAACCAGAACGCCAACGCGTACATCTACCACGAGAGCAGTGCCGCCCTCGCGGGAAAGCCCATGCGCTGGCGCACGGCGAAGGCCGACGTCTACGGCTACATCTCCGAGTTGCTCGCCAAGGCCACCGACCAGGGCGCCCTGGACGCACGGCTCACCGCGCAGGACAAGGAACGACTGATCGCGTTCCTGCAGAGCTTCGGCGCCATCAAGGGCAAAGCCGACGGCTACGCCTACACCGGCACCGACCGGCGAGGCTACTCCGCCGAGCCGGGCGCGGCCTTCGACGACGGCACGGTCCTTGGCCCGGTGCCGACACTGTCGGACGTCATCGCCAGCGGCGTGGGGCAGCGCTTCGCCTTCGAACTCGGCTACGACCAGGCCATGCTGATGTTCCAGCCGGTGGGCGGCATGGACGCGATCCCGTACGCCCTGGCCAAGGCGATCGGCCAGAACCGCATCACCTATGGCGCCAAGGCGCTGGAGGTCAAGGACCTGCCGGACGGTGCCGAGGTCACGTACGAGGACGCCGGCGGCCGTACCCGCACCCAGCGCGCCGACTTCGTTGTCGCGGCCATGCCGCCGATGGTCATGGCCCGCCTCAAGCACAACCTGGGCACCGACATCACCGCGGCGCTGAAGTACGCCGTCCCGACCCCCGTCGGCAAGATCGGGCTCGAGTACCGCAGCCGATGGTGGGAGACGGACGAGCACATCTACGGTGGCATCACGCCGACCGACACCGACCTGGCCACCATCTGGTACCCCTCCTACGGCCACCAGGGCCGCCGCGGCACACTCATCGGCTACTACAACTTCGGTGCCAACGCCGTCGCGTACAGCGATCTGCCGCACGCCCAGCGCCTTGCGCGGGCGGTGAGCCGGGGCGTGAAGATCCACGGCGACAAGTACCGCACCGAACTCGATCACTCCTTCAGCGTGGCCTGGCACCGCACGCCTCATATCGAGGCCGGCTGGGTGGACTGGCCCTCGCAGACCGGTCCCGAGTACAAGCTGCTCAACCAGCCCGCCGGGCACGTCTACTTCGCCGGCGACTGGCTCAGCCATGTCATCGCCTGGCAGCACGGCGCGTTCTCCTCGGCCCGCAAGGTCGTGACCGACATCCACGAAAGGGTGATGGCCGCATGAAGCGACGCACGAAGGTTGCGATCGGTACGGCTCTGACTGCCTCGCTCCTCACCGGCGGCACCGCGCTCGCTGAGGGCAGAGGCTGGTGGCCCGGCCCCAAAGAGGTCCGCGTCAGCCTGCCCGAAGGCCAGTCCAACCCGGCCATCGCCACCGGAGTGGCGACCGGCGGTGAGGTGGCGATCTACCAGAGCAGCGGTCTCGGCCCGACCGCGCTCAACCCGTCCGCTCCGGCCGGCTCACCCGAACTCTACACCGACCCGGCCCTCACTCAGGGCGCCACGGGAGTCACGGTCACCGAGGCCCAGGCACTGGTCGTCCTGCGCAACATCAAGACCAACCTCGAAGCGGCGGGCCTGACCCTGGCCGACGTCATCACCATGAAGTGCTACCTGATGAAACCGCCCGGCGTCGAGACCGCCGACTACGCGGGATGGAACCGCGCGTACCGCCAGTACTTCGCCAACATCGACCTCACCTCGAAGGAGGTCGTCCCGGTCCCGATGGGCACCTCCGCCCCCAAGGCACCGCTGGTCGCCAACAAGGCCCGGCCCGCGCGTGCCACGATGGAGGTGGCGTCGCTGGCCGTCAAGGGCTGGGTGGTGGAGGTCGAGGTCACCGCCGCGTACAAGGCGCGCTGACGGGCACAGACCCGCGGGGCAACCGCAGCGAGGGGCCGGGCCCGTAACCGGGCCCGGCCCCGAAGCGACGCTGCCCCAGCCGGGCGGCGCCCCCAGTCAGTCGTCGAGGGCGCTGCCGGCTGCGCGGGGGCGCCGACAACACCGACGAGGGCGCTATCGCGGCGGCGATCGAGGACCTGCTGATCCGGGCCGGGACAGGACGGGCCGGGGCGGTGTCCAGGACACGGCAGCCGGTAGTGGCGGCCGCGTACCGGGCACACATCTCCGCGATCCGTCACAGCCTTCCGGCACGGTCCGCGTACACCGTCAGGACCACCGGACCGCCACACCGCACCGCCTCCACCACCGGCCGGGCCCCACCCCGCCGTCCAGCGGCGGGGCCGGTGTCGGTGTCGGTGTCGGGGGTGTGCCACGCGCAGTCGGCGGCGCGGCAGGCGCACCACGCCTCGCCATGCGGTCCGTCGCCTGTGCGAATGCGGGTCAGGTGCATGTTGACGTGTTCGACCGTGGCCCTGCGTCCCGTGGCGGCGCCGGGAAAGCGCTGATCGGCGCAGGCCGGGCGGGAGCAGGAGAGCCGGACCGAGCCGGCGGAAGGGTGGCCGCAGGGGGCCAGCCGCACCGTCCATACGGGCCCGCCCAGCGACGCGGTCCTCCTGCCATGCGCCGGCCTCTACCGCCATGTACGTACTCCCAGCATTGCTTGATCCGTTGCCCCGGGGCGGTCCCCATCACCGGTCAAAAGCCGGGGCACGAGCGCCGGGTGAGCACGTCGACGCCATGGCCATCGAGACCCGACAGCGTGGTGAGGAGAGAACACCCCGTGGATTTCCCGGCATTCACCGAGGCCGCGCCGGTGACCGCGCTCGAGATCGAGGCGCTGCGCGCCCTGCACGTTACGCTGTAGGGCCTGCGGCACGAGTACGAATCCGCGCTCGCCGTGACCCACCGCTCCTACCGGCTGGAGGAGAACGCGGAGGTGTACACCCACGGGCGGGCCCTGACCCACCACCCTGATGCCTTGCACGAGCTCAGCCGTCTGGCCGACCACTACGAGCGCGGCGTCGGGCTGCTCACCTGGCGCTACGCGAGCGTGGCCGCGGTGCTCGGCACCAGCATCCTGGACCGTGTCACGGGCGTCCGGCCCGTGCTGACGGCAGCTGTCGTGACGGCACTGTGCGAGGAGCCGACCCTCGGCCAGCTGCGGGATGTCTTGTCGATCCCGTGTGCTGACCTGCTGATCGCGGGCGAGCCGGTGTTCCGGGACCGGCACGAAGAAGAGCGCCAAGCACTGCTTCATGCGGTGGAGGGCGTCATCGAGTGTGCTGCCGAGCTCGGCGACGGTGTGCCGGAGGACGCGGCTGGCTTGTGGGCCGGGCGGCTCACCGCGTTCGACCGCCTGGGCACGGACCCTTTGTACGAGGGCGTCCTGGCACGGCTCCTGCCCTTCGCCGAGCAGTTCCCCAACGAGATCAGCTGGTACCTGAAGCAGACCCGGGCGGGCACACTGCCCCGCCAGATCCGCACCTGACACAGCACAAGGTTGGGCGGCTGGCGCCCGGACGCGCAGGTTCCTGCCATCGCGTTCCGCAGAACCCATGATGGAACTCGCCGGTCAAGCGAACCGGACGGTAGCCCAGCGGCGTCTCAGGCGCATCAGTGACCCACTCAGGATCACCGACACAAAGGATGGTGCACCAGTGAGCGAACCTGGCGAAGGAGGAGTCCATGGGGTCCTCTTCGACTTCGCGGGCACACTGTTCGACGACACGGGCGTGCTCACGGCGCCACGGCTGGTGGCGAAGGCGAGCGACCGCGCTCAAGTATGGATGAAGAGCCGCCCGGTGATCGATCTGGCCCGGGGGCGCTAAGGGCCAGCTTCGGCTGCACTGCCGAGGACGCGTGGGAGATCCTGGTGGAGGTGTCCCAGAACAGCAACGTCAAGCTGCGGACGGTTGCCGAGCAGGTGATGACGGCGGTGACCGGGCAGGAGCCGGCCGAGGCCGTGCGGTGGAGGGACCGGCTGCCCGAGCTCGCCGCCGGCCCCTCGATGGCGACCCGGCCGGGGCAGTGTTCGCATGACCACCGAGCTGAGCGGCGTCAACCTCGCACGTCAGGCGCTGGTCGCCGCCCGCGAGCAGGCGAAGAAGAACGGCGCCACCCGTAAGAGGAAGCCGAAGCGGCGTACCGGCCAGGCCGTACGGCGGGACGGCCGCGAGCCGCTCGGACTCGGCACCGCGGTCACCTGGATGATGGCCGAGCGCGGCATGGTCTGGTCGCCCCGGCCGTAGGGAGAGCCCGCAGCCCGTCCACCAGCGAACCGCGCGACGGCCCGCGTAGCGGAGCCCTTGGTAGAGATACCGAACGTCCTCAGCTGACACGATTCGGCTGGCTGCCTGGCTGTGCTCCCCGCATGTTCACTGCGAGTCGGTGACGACTTGGTCGGTCAGGAAGAGGAAACCCAGCGCATCACCGAGACCGCACAGCTTGGGAGAAGGCCGGAGGCGATCTCAGGTCGCCCGCGTAACTCCTCTGACGACTCGCGATCTCGACTCATATTCGACCGGATCACGAGTTCAGTCATTTCCGGATATCAGCCGGAGATGTCGTCGTCACCCACCACGTGTGTATCCCGCGATCGGGACACTCCCGCCTCACAATGCCTGTGGCACTGGAGCCGACAAGCGTCTGCGTCAACCCCCCAAAGTTTGGGATTCCCGAGGGACCCGCGCCAGACGATTCTCGATTACGTGCCCGGCAGCGGACTGGCAGCCTTCAGCGGCTCGGGCCCTTGCCCAGCACGTCCAAGCACCGAAGCTATGCGAAGGAGATCGGCCCAGAAGAAAACGCGGACATCAAGCCCATTACTCGACACGAAAGGAACAATCATGCGACTCATCAAACCGATCACCGCTGTGACAGCGACCGCGGCCAGCGCCTTTTCTTTCGGGCTGTTCTCGCCCCAGCCGGCCAACGCGATGCCGACAGCGGACCAGTACTACGAGATCCGGGCCCAGCACAGTAACAAGTGCCTGGATGTGAAGGACGCAAGTGTCGCCCACGGCGCGGATGTCATTCAGGGAGATTGCTGGGGCGGAGCCAACCAGCACTGGCGGCTGGTCAATCTCGGTACCGGCTACTACGAGATCCGGGCCCAGCACAGTAACAAGTGCCTGGATGTGAAGGACGCAAGTGTCGCCCACGGCGCGGATGTCATTCAGGGAGATTGCTGGGGCGGAGCCAACCAGCACTGGCGGCTGGTCAATCTCGGTACCGGCTACTACGAGATCCGGGCCCAGCACAGTAACAAGTGCCTGGATGTGAAGGACGCAAGCGTCGCCCACGGCGCGGACGTCATTCAGGGAGATTGCTGGGGCGGAGCCAACCAGCACTGGAGCTTCCGCGCGGTGTGAACCGACCTACCGGAGGACTCCGCGGCCGCTCGTACCGCGCAGCGGCGAGCGGCCGCGGCCTCACCAACCCCGGTTCCTCCGGCCCGCTCCTACTGGAGGGCCAAGAAACTCCGCGGCAAGGCCGCCACCCTGGAGCGCCTGCGTGTCGACCGGCCATTCGAAGAGGCCTGTGCCGGGTGTTTCGGGGGCTCGCGTTCGTCCAGCCAGGTGTCGAGTGTCAGCGCCAGGCGCCGGAGGATCTCGCTGCGCGTTTCTCCGGTGGCGGAGTCGGCTCCGGGCACGTTATGGCGGCGATCCGCTCTGTCGGCCTCAACGCTCTCTCGAGCAGCAGGCGCGAAGGTATCCCCAGGTCTTGGGGGTTGTCACGGCTGCGAAGTCTGAGGCATGGCAGTGAGCAATGGCAGTATGTTTCCGCCGGACTGCGTTGCGTAGCTGATACTTGGTCGGGTGAGCACTGCAGAGAGGGCTTCCCGCGCCACGGCGATCGGGGCTGCGGCGGAGGTCGGCTCCACCACCGAGTTGGGCACGGTGATCTCGCGGTGGATCGGGCGTGTGATACCGCACGAGGGATACATGCTCGCTGCGGTGGACCCGGTCACCGGCGCTGGCTGCTTCCTGGCAAGACAGCACGGCTACAGCCCCGCGGCCGCCCGCCGACTGACCCTGGGCGACCACCTGGATGGCGATCACCCCTTTGCCTTCGAGCAGTTGGTCGAGGGTCCGTGCCGGGTGGGTGTCCTCAACACCGACGCTCCCGGCCCGCGCCGCAACGCCGCGATGCGCGCGGTGATGGCCGGCCAAGGTGTCGGTAGCGAGCTGCGTATCGCGCTGGTCGATGCGGGAAGAGCCTGGGGCGGGCTGGTCCTGCTTCGCCCCCAGGGAGCCCGGCCGTTCTCAGCGGCCGAGGCGGCCAGCGCCCAGCGGCTCGGCCGGGACGTCGTCGCCGCGATGAGACGCTACGCGACGGGCGCACCGCCGGAGCCCAGCAGGCTCGACCAGCCGCCGGGTGTGCTCATCGTCGGAGCCGATGAGACGGTCGTGACGGCCACACCATCGGCGCGCGAGTGGATCGGTGAGCTGGAGACTTTGCCCGCCCACGCACTCGCTGGGCCGCAAATGCCGATGGAAAGCACCGTCTGGAACCTCACCCAGGCCGCGCGCCGCCGGGATACGCCAGCGCTCACCCGCATCCCCACCCGGCGTGGCTGGATCCTCTTGCGCGCCCAGCCCATGACCGGCAAGGAAAACAGCGCGGTGGCTGTGACGATCCAACCAGCCACCGGCACCGAACTACTGCCAGCGATGGCGCTCTGGCACGGCCTGACCCCCAAGGAACGCGCGGTCATCAGGCAGGTCCTTGAGGGGCAGGCCACCAAACAAATCGCCCGGCGTCTGAGAATGTCGCCCCACACCGTCAATGACCACTTCAAATCGATCTACCGCAAGCTCGGTGTGTCCGCACGCGAGGAACTCATCGTCAGACTCCTCGACTAGGGCCCGCCTTCAAAGATCGTCGTATGGTGGATCACGGTCGCGTGATACGTCGCCATGAACTCAGCGATCAGGAGTGGGAGTTACTCGCTCCGCTGATACCGCGGGCCGCCTCCGGGCGGCCGCGCGTGGCGGACCGACAGGTCATCAACGGGATGGTCTACAAGATCCGTACCGGGATCTCGTGACGTGACCTGCCGGAACGCTACGGTCCGTGGAAGACGGTCAACGGCCGCAGTCGCTCCCACTCCGCATCCGTCAAATCACCCCGCCCCATGCCATATCAACGATCCAGACACCCGGGAACGAACCAAGATCAGCAGGTCAGTGATCGGCCGGCTCAAACACCAAGCTCAGCCATAGGTGTAGCTGATCAGGCCGTACTGCGGATGCCTGATCTCTGCCGTGTTGATCAGCTTCTCTGCCGTCATGGTCTTCCACGGCCCGAACAGGTCCCGGTATCCGAGGATGTCACCGGTTCCCTGCACCGGCAGATACGGGGCCGCGTCCGGGTGCTCGCGACGCTGTTTGGCCTGCCAGTCCGCCCAGACCTTGTCAACGAAGCTGTGCAGGAACCAGAACGCCGGGTCGTTGGGCGAGGCCATGCCGCCCAGGGCTCCGCCCAGCTCGGCGTGGACAGCGCCGTGTTGGTCGTCCTCGAAGCGCTGGGCGAACACGTCGTAAACCGACAGGTCCAGCATGTCCATCAGGCCGATTCCGTAGTCCCGGTAGAACTCGCCCTCATACTTTCGACGAGCCTGCTTCTCCGCGTCGGTCTCCCGGCGCCCGAACGGCAGTGTCTCCGACAGCGGTCGGTCGAAGTCACGTATCAGGAAGGCTCTGCTGTCCACGGTGCGATCGATCACCCAGCGACCCGCGAGTGAGTCCGGACGCTCGGCCAGGTTCTGCACGACCTCCCGCCAGACCGCCTCCTGCTCCTCCCATGTCACTTTCTTGATCCCGCCCGCGGCGCGCAGCAGGGAGAGCGTCGACTCCGAGAGCACCTTGGCCAGCTCGGCATCCGGGACGCCGAACCGGCTGCGCTGGACCTGCCCGAGCAGGCCGGAGCTGTTCTCGCCGAGCCAGGCATCGGTCCACGGAGAAGCATTCTCCTCCCGGTCGGTGGTCCAGTCCCAGTACGCCAGGGCAATGCGCGGTTTACCGCGGGCCGTCTCGGTCCGGTTCAGCGCTTGCTCGAACTCGATGAGGTACTGGCGGTGCCACGGCAGGAAGATAGGCGATCCGTGGCCGGGTCCTATCACCATGGCGTCGACATGGGTGGCCACGAAGTCCCCGTAAACAGTGCCGTTGGTGTTGCCCGGATGTGGTGCGGCCGAGGGGGTGGTGTTCAGTTCGACGATGGCGTCGAGAAGAAGCTGCCGCTCCTCGTCGCCGAGGGCACTGTGGTTCTTGCGGACATAGGGGGTCACCGGTCAGCTCCCGTGGTGGTGGCCGACGGGGATGAGTACGGCGCCCTGGAGCGCGTCCACCGAGTTGCGTGCGGCTTCGCGCAGTGAGCGCACCGGGCGGAAGTGCTCGACTGCGGTGGTGAAGCCGTTGCGTTTCTTGCTCACATGGAGGGACACACCGTCGATCAATACGGTCTCCATAGGCAGACGGCCGACGGGAGCGTCGGCTGAAGGCTCGGTGATGCGTATGTCGCGGCCCTTGTAGGTCTCCTGGAATTGCCCGGTGATACCGGCCGCCTGCCCTGGGCGGCCACTCGCGGCTTCCCGCCCGTTGCCGGCCCAGGCCACCCCAGCGGTGACCGAGACGGCTGTGCAGGCCGCTGCCAAGCTCAAAAACGCCGACGACTCGTCAGAGACACGCTCGTTCCTCCATCTGTAAGGGGAATGCGATGACCTGCCCAGCATCCTGAGACCATGTGAGGAAGTTGTCAGAAACTCTTTCGAGTCTCTCTCCTGCTGAGATGGTGGCGGTCAGGCCGGGTGGTCCTTGTGGCGGTAGAGGTCGCTGCGGACGTGCTCACCGTGGCCCATGCCAGGGAGGAGCCCGAGGGGCAGGAGCCGGCGACGGGGAGCTGAGTCCGCCGGTTCGGCGGGTGTGATCGTCTGCGGGTGGTGTGGGCCGGAGGCCGGGGCCGGGGGCCCCGGCCTTCGTGCTGCCGGCTTCTGATCGGCCTCGGGGTGACCCGGCCCGTCAATTCACCTCACCAAGAACACTCGATAGTGAGTGAGATTTCAAAAGAGTGACTTTTCTGATTGAGTGAGTGGATTCTGTTATGGCAGTGGGGAGTTGAGTGTTCTGGTACTCCAGCCGTAGATCGTGATCTTCATGTCTGATTCGCGGCTTGTCGGTGGTAATGACTGTCCTGGGCTCGGGCCTGGTGACGGCGTCGCCAGGCGGACCAGCATGGTCAGGGGCACCGGGGCGGGCGACCAGCAGCGGTAGTAGGCGAGTTCACCGGTGGTGCGGTTGCGGCGGATCTGCAGCCGGTGACAGTCGGGCCGGGGTTCGGCCAGGTCGATGACGGCCCAGTCGTAGAAGCGGTGACCCTTGGCACCGGCCCCGGCCGACAGCTTCTGCCAGGCTCGCTTCGCACCCTCGCGGCCAGGGCGTCCGCGCGGAACTTCCCGGCACCGGTGGTCACTTCGGCCGAGCAGGCGACGGCGAGCACGTAGCCCACCTGGCGTTCTTCCAGCGCGGACCCCAGCTTCGGGTTGCCGCCGTAGACCTCGTCTCCCGCGACCCAGCTCACGCGGTGCCCGGCGTCCAGGAACCGGCCGATCATGCGGGCGGCCAGCTCCGGCTTGGTAGCGAAGACGGTGTCATCGGCCAGTCCCGCGGCCCGGCAGCGGTCCGGGCCGCACGTCCACGAGCGCGGGATGTACAGCTCCCGGTCCACCGCCGCGTGCCCGCGGCGGCTGGCGTAGACGAGGTAGACGGCGACCTGCGCGTTTTCGATCCTCCCTGCGGTTCCGGTGTACTGGCGCTGGACCCCCACGGTGTGCGTGCCCTTCTTCACGTCCCCGGTCTCGTCGACAACCAGCACCGCATCCTCGTCGTGCAGATGCTCCAGCACGTACTCACGCACGTCATCACGCACGCGGTCGGCATCCCACTGGGCCCGGCCGAGCAGGTGCTGCATGCCCTCCGGACTCGCCTCCCCGGCCCACTCGGCGATCGACCAGCAGTTCTTGCGCGGCAGGTCCGACAGCAGCCCCGGCACCAAGTCCCTCACCCGGCGCCCTCAACCCGCGCGAACCGGCCCGCTATCCGGCCCAGCAGGGCCTCGAACGCCTCCTGCCAACGGGCAGGATCTACGCTGTGACCGGCGGCCACCTCATGATCTTCAGTCTTCACACACCGATGATCAGCGGTGGCCGCGACCTTCCCACAGTCGGTCCACCAGCAAGATCAATGTCTACGGCTGGAGTACTAAGAACGCGTCCGGCACAGTTCCTGACCCACGAGTGTGGTCATGGCCTGCTGGGTGTCCTGGCCGCCGTCACGGGTGACGTACACTACGGCGGTCCGGGTCCCGTCTCGGGTGGCGCCGCCCCAGGAGACATAGCCGAGGAGCTCGCCCCGGTGGCCGAAGTAGCTGCCGCCGCAGGGCAACGGGATCTCGGCCAGACCGAGTCCATACCTCACGCCCAGCTCGGACGCGGGCATGGTGGTCGTCATCTCGTCGAGCTGCGCCGGAGCCAGCAGACGGCCGCCGAGCAGCGCGGCGTAGAACCGGTTCAGGTCGTGCGCGGTGCTGATGATCGAGCCGGAGCCGACGGCCATACTCGAATTGAGCTCCGTGACGTCGATGTCGGTGTCGGTGCCGAACGCGGCGTAGCCCTGGGCGTGCGGGCCCAGGATGGACGGGAAGACGCCGGGCGTACTGGTGTCCCTCAGGTTCAGGGGGCGGATGATCAGGTCCTTCACCTCCCGTGCCCAACTCCGGCCGGTGACCTTGTGGATGATCATCGCGGCGAGAATGTAATTGGTGTTGGAGTAGGACCAGCCAGCGCCCGGGGAGAACCTGGGAGGGTGCCGCATCGCCAGACCCACCAGCTCCTCGGGGGTGTACGTGCGAAACCGCTCGGCCCGATAGCCGTCCGCGCTGTTCAACGCGGATATCTCCGGCCCGACATCAGGGATGCCGCTGGTGTGCTGCAGCAGCTGCCGCACGGTGATCTGGCCGCCGTCGTTGCCGTTACCCCGGACCACTCCAGGCAGCCACTGCTCGACGGTGTCCTCCAGGGACATTCGCCCCTCGCCGACGAGGTGCAGCACAACCGTGGCGGTGAAGGTCTTGGTGGCACTGCCGATCCGGAACCTGCCGTCCCGCGGCATCGGCCTCCTTGTGTTCATCGCGGCCGTCCCGGCGTACGCGCTGTCGCGTGCGTCTGGTGACGTCACCTCGGCGTGCACACCGACCGCCCCGGTGTCGTGGATCGCCTCCACCTGCCGTTGGAGCGGATAGGCCGGACGCGGCTTCACCGCCGCCGTGGGCGCGGTCGATGCGGCGAGGACGGCTGTAGCCAGGCTGGTCAGGACGAGCATGCCTCGCCGACGCCTTCTTAACCCATGCATGACGACCCCTTCTCTGTTCAGGTTGCACGCCTTCACAGACTGCTCAGGCTGTGGCCCGCGACTGTGTCGCCCCCGGAGCCAACGGTCGGCAACCATCCCACCAGCAGAGGGAGGATCGCCCCATCCGGCTTTCCCCCTGACGTACCGATGCGCTGTCCTCAGGGCGGTGCCGGGGGCTACCACCATGATCGCGCGACGCGCCGACGGCTACTCCGTTAGGGACAGGGCCCGGCTCGGGCAGATCTCGACGGCGCCCCGGGCCCGCTTCAGCGCCTCGTCGTCCGCCGGGGTGTCCTGGAGGACGACGACCGTGCCGTCCTCCTCGCTCTGATCGAACCCTTCGGGGTCGGTCAGGACGCACTGGCCCGCTCCGACGCACCGGTCGAGATCCGCCACGATTTTGGTCATGCCGACTCCTCCCACGTCACGGGTACCTCGTGGATGCCGTAGATGAGGGCGTCGTCCTTGTAGCGCAGCTTGTCGGCGGGCGTGGCCAGCCGCAGCGTCGGAATCCGGCGGAAGAGCGTGTCGAAGACGATCTGCAGCTCCATCCGGGCCAGGTTCTGGCCGAGGCACTGGTGGATGCCGAAGCCGAAGGCGACGTGGTTGCGGGCGCCCCGGTCGAGCTTGATCTCGTCCGCCTCGTCGAAGGCCGAGGGGTCGTGGTTCGCCGCGGTGCTCAGCGCCAGTACGGGGTCGCCGGCCCGGATGGTCACGCCGCCGATCTCCACGTCCGCGACGGCGACGCGGGCGTTGGCGAACTCGGCGATGGTGTAGACCCGCAGCAACTCCTCGATCGCGGGCAGAGTACGCGCCGGGTCCTCGCGCAGCGCCGCCAGTTCCTCCGGGCGCTCCAGCAGCGTCACCACGCCGAGCGAGATCATGTTGGCGGTGGTCTCGTGCCCGGCGAACAGCAGCAGGAAGGCCAGCGACAGGACGTCCTCGGGGTCGTTGCCCTGGGCGAGCTGACGGCCCAGCAGATCGTCGGTCGGCTCGGCGGCCTTCTTGGCGATCAGATCCCTGAGGTAGTCGCGCAGTCCCGTGAGCGCCTGCTGCCTGTCCTGGGCCGTGAGGGCGCGGCTGAGCAGGGTCGCACTGCGGGTCTGGAAGAAGTCGTGATCGTGGTAGGGCACGCCGAGTTGCTCGCAGATGACCAGGGACGGCACCGGCAGGGAGAGGGCCTGCACGAGGTCGGCGGGGCGCGGCCCGGCCAGCATCGCGTCGATCTGTTCGTCGACGATCTCCTGGATGCGCGGGCGCAGGCCGGCCATGCGGCGCACGGTGAACTCGCCGACCACGGCCTTGCGTGCGGGGCCGTGCTCGGGCGGGTCCAACTGGATCATCGTCTGGAGGAGTGGTTGACGGCCGGGTCGCTCGCGGGTGAACCGGGGGAAGTTCGGATTCCGGCGGTCGGAGCTGAACCGTGGGTCCGTGAGCATGGCTCGGATGTGCTCGAGTCGGCTCAGGGCCCAGGCGACCTGGCCGCCGGGCAGGGTGACTTGGGAGATCCCGGGATCGGTGTCCCGGATGCGGGTGTGCTGCTCCGGGGGCGCGTACGGGCAGCGGCGGGTGGTCTGCAGGGCGGGAGCGGTCATTGAGGAGCCTCCATCGTTCAAGATCGAATCCGAGCGGAACAGCGTCATCGGTCGTGAGTGGCGCTGCGTTACTCGTTCCTGGCTTCGGTGGGGTCTGCGGATGGGCTGGGCAGAGGGTGGCCTTGGGATTCGGGGATCGGTGCGGTGGCGAGGCGCTGGCCGTTGCGAGCGGCGGCGGCCTTGGCCCAGCTGCTGGTGGAGATGACGCCGAGCGCGAGCGCGACGAGTCCGCAGCCTCCGAGGACGGCCCAGGCGGCGTGGCTTGAGTTGATGAAGCCGGTGCCGGTGCTGGCCACGATCGAGCCGGTGACGGCGACGCCGATGGAGGCGCCGAACTGGCGTGCGCTGGCGGCGAGCGCGCCGGCGACACCGACCTGGTCGGGCGGCAGTCCGGAGACGGCGGTGTTGGTGATCGGCGGGGTGAACATGCCCGCTCCGAGGCCGAAGGTGGCGTAGGCGGCCAGCAGGTAGACGCTCTCGGTGTGCGCGGTCAGGGGGACGAGAAGGAAGGCGCCGATGGCGAGTAGCGCGCCGCCCAGCGTGAGGGGGAGGCGGGCGCCCTGGGAAGCGAGAAGCCGCCCGGAGAGGTTGGCGGCGACGGCTTGGCCCACGGCCAGCGGGATGATCATCAGTCCGGCGTGCCGGGGGCTGAAGTGGCGGATGTCCTGGAGGTAGAGGGTGTTGAGGAACAGGAACCCGCCGAGACCGGCCGACATCAGGACGGCGATCGTGTTCGCGCCGGAGAACGGAGGGCTGCGGAAGAATCGCAGGTCGATCAGTGGCTCGGATCGCCGGGGCTCGACGATGAGTATCCCGATGAGGGCCAGGACGGCGAGTACGATCAGCCCGACGATCCAGGGGTCTGCCCATCCGTGGCGGGGGCCCTCGATCGTCGCGGCGATGATCGACGCGAACAGGACGATGATCAGCGCCTGGCCGGGCGGGTCGAACGCGCGGCCCCGGGCGGCCTTGGACTCGGGGATGAATCTCCGGGTGAGCAGGATGGCGGCGATCCCGACCGGGACATTGACCCAGAACACCGATCGCCAGTCGATGCCGCTGACCAGAAGGCCTCCGAGCACGGGCCCGGCCGCGATGGTGATCCCGATCGCCGATCCCCACATGCCGAGCGCTCTTGCTCGTTCCCGGCGGTCGGTGAACACGCTGACGATGATCGACATCGCGACCGGGTTGAGCATCGAGCCGCCCACCGCTTGCAGGCCACGGAAGGCGATCAGCCACCCGACGCCGGGCGCCAGGCCGCAAAGGAGGGAACTGAGGGAGAACAGCGCCAGCCCGAGCTGGAAGATCCGCTTGCGGCCGAAGCGGTCGGCCATGGAGCCGGACAGCACGAGCAGGCAGGCCAAGACCAGGGAGTAGGCGTCGACCGTCCACTGCAGGCTGCCGACCGAGGCGTGCAGGTCCTTGGCTATCGACGGGAGCGCCACGTTGACGATGCTGAGGTCGATGCCGGTCACGCCGACGCTGAGACAGCAGATCGCCAGCACCATCCGGCGGTGAACGGGACGTGAGGGGCCGGTCATCACCGTCGGCCCGGGGGTGTTCACTGTGCTCATGGCGGATCCTTGAACAGATTCGATAGAGTCTCCGATGGAAACGGAGAGGGTGTCCAGATAATGCGGAGACCCTATCCACTTATGCAAGGACACTCGAATGACTGACCATCCGCCCTCCAAAAGGGCCGACGCGGCCCGCAACCGCCAGCGGATCCTCGAAGCGGCACGCATCGCGTTCGCCGCCACCGGAGCCGAGACGTCAATGGCCGAGATCGCCCGGAGATCCGGGGTCGGCCCGGCAACCCTGTACCGCAACTTCGCGACCCGCCACGCACTCCTGGAGGCGCTACTCGTCGATGAGGTCGATGAGGTCTGCGCCGCCGCCGCGACAGTCGAGGGTGACAGCCCGGGGGACCGGCTCACGACCTGGCTGCGCCGGTTCTTTCAGTACGTCACCACCAAGCGGCCGGTCGTCCTCGGGCTGCTTGAGCACACCAACACAACCGATCCCGTCTTCCAAACCCGGGGCCGGATGCTCGCAGCCGGCCAGCCACTGCTCTCCGCCGCCCAGGACGCACAACAGATCGCCGGCGACCTTGACCTCGACCAGATCCTCGATCTCGTGGTAGCCATCGCGAAGATCCCCGGTACCCCGGAATACCGACAGCCGATCCTTGACGCGGCACTCGCCGGACTGCACAGGCGCGGCACCTGATGTCCACTCCGTGCGGCGTACGGTGCCGAATTCGCTCCTTGCGCAGGTTCGCCGCACTGACCGAGGCCGGAGCCTCGGACTGGCTGCACGGGCGGGAGTGGCGGATCCGGGTCCTGCCGCAGTTAGCCGGCTTGCAGGTGCTGCCGGGTGGCATCGCCGCGATCCTCGTCGAGGACCCGGAATGGGCACCGTGGCGCGAGGTTGCCGTCCGAACCGGATACCTGCTCGACTCCGACGGCTACCCGGCATGGACGGTGTGGCGGAGGAGATCCGCAGCGAACAGCAGCTGCCGAACCTGTGGGCGGGTGTGCCCCGGATTCTCCGGAACCGCACCACTCGGCAGCCCCTGGATTCCGCGGTTGTCGCCGGGGTCCCTGCAGGCCCGGTTGCGCGTGCAGGACTTCAGTCCAATGGCTGCTCGTTACTGCCGGGCCTCCTTCGGGCCCGGCGTCCCGGCCTGCCTGGGCGGTTGCGGCGAGCCGCCGCGCGGCGCCTCCGCCTGCCCTTCGGCCTGCGCCTCGGCCTCCGTGGGCACCTCGGTCTGGGCGTGTGGCAGTCGGCGGACGGACGGATAGGCCAGGGGGAGCAGGGCCGCGGCTGCGTAGCAGAGGGCGGCGCTGGTCGCCACGTGGAAGCCACCGAAGGCGTGCGCGAGCGGGCCGACGGAGAGCTGGCCGATGGGATTGGAGATGGAGGAGAGCAGGGCGTCGTAGGCCGCGACGCGGGAGAGGACACGGGGTCGGATGTGCTCCTGCAGGGAGGTCTCCCAGGCGGTCCCCGTCAGCGAGGTGCCGAGCCCTGCCACGAAGGCGGCGGTGATCAGCCATGGCGTAGGCAACTGCGCGCCGATCGCGAGTAGCGGGAGAGCGCCGAGGGCGCAGGCGAGCTGGCCGGCGCGGAGCAGGTGCCGGACCGTGAGCCGGTAGATCAACGTGCTCATCAGCAGCATGCCGAGACCTCGGGCGCTGAGCAGGAAGCCCCACGTTGCCTCGCCGCTGAGCTGTTTGGTGAGTTCCGGGCCGAGGACCTGCCAGGTACCGGTCTGCACGAGGTTGATCGCGCAGAAGGAGAGAGTGACAGACCAGACCCAGGGGGTTCCTCGGAACTGCGCCCATCCCTCGCGCAGGTCGCGCCGGAGCGTGACTCGGCATGCCGCGGGGACGGTGGCCCCCACGGCGGCGGGGAGCCGGGCGAGGCAGCCGGCAGCCAGCAGGTACGTCAGCGCGTCGAAGCCGATGGCCGGTCCGCCGCCGACCGTGACAACCAGCAGCCCTGAGATGCTCGGCCCGAAGACCTTGGTGCCGTTGCGCACGGAGGCCAGCAGCGAGTTGGCCTGCCGCAGTTCGCCCTTGGCGACCAGCTCCGGGACCAGTCCGCGCAGCGCGGGCGTGGTGAATGCGGCGAGCACGCCGTTGAGGAACTCCAGCCCGGCCACCACGGGCCGTGAGTAGTGATCGGTCAGCAGGACTGCGGCGACACAGCCCTGGGTGAGCGCGGAGCCGAAGTTGGCGGTTACCAGGACGGTCCGCCGTGGCAGGCGGTCGGCGGTGGCGCCCCCGATAAGGAGGAAGACGAGCAGCGGCACCATGCGCGCGGCTACCACTACACCGAGGTCGTCAGCCCGGCCCGACGCGTTGAGCACCGCGAGGGACAGCGCGACGGGGGCCATGGAACTGCCGAGCAGCGACACAAGCTGTCCGGTGAAGAACCAGCGGAAGTCTGTCTGCCGAAGAAGAGGAGGAAGCACCGCTGGAGTCTGCGGGACCGGTGCAGGCGGGCACTATCGTTTCGGCAGAGGGCGAAAGATGAGCCATGGGGAAGGGGCCGACGGACCGATGGTGCTGCTGCGCTTGGACTCGGTGGCCCTGTCCCGATCTCGCTTCGCCCTGTCGCCGCTCGCGGAGACGCTGGGCTCGATGATCGTCCTCAGCCGGCCGGGTACGGACCCGTGGCTGTCCGCCTGGCACGGCCGCCACCAGGCGGTGTTCCGTGCCCGGCTGAACGCGGACCCCTTCGCCAAGGGCCTGGTCCGGCTCATCGGCTCGACGAAGTACCTCCCCGACCACCTCACGCTGCCGCCGATGGGTGGCATGGGCACCACACTGGAGTCCGAACTCGCCGGAGTCGTGCTGATACCGGACGAGACGGTACGACACGGCCTGGAGCAGGCGGTGGCTCACAGCTGGAAGGACCACGATCTGACCTGGCTCTCCGGGCGCGACTGGTCGACCCGCACGGCCGAACTGTTCCACGACGTCTGGCGTGACCACCTCGCCGCCGACTGGCCGCGGCGCCGGGCGCTGCTCGAACGCGACGTCACCTACCGCGCGGGCCTCCTCGCTGCCTACGGTTGGCCACGCGCCCTGCAGCAGATGAGCCGTCGTAGCGCCTGGGTGGGCACAGACGCGATCCGCTTCAGTGACCGCCCAGGGCCGGACCGCATCGTCGGCGCCGACGGCATGCTCTTCGTCCCGGTCACCAAACAACGCGGGAGCTGGCTGTGCAAAGGGCCGACAGGCCCACACGCCCTCGTCTATCCGGCACGCGGTGCCGGTGAGATGGCCAGCCGGGGCCGTACTGCCCGCGCGCTCGCCCGCTTGCTCGGCCCAGGCCGCGCCACGATTCTGCGGGAACTGGAACACCCGGCGACCAGCACCGAACTCGCCGCGCAACTGGATCAGTCGCTCGGCACGATCGGCGGTCACCTGGCCGTGCTGCGTGAGGCGGAACTGGTAGTCGGTACACGAGTCGGCCGCCGCGTGGTCTACCGTCGCACTGAACTCGGCGACCAACTGGCCGGGGGCGTGAACGGCGCAACACAGGCAGCCATAACCCTTAGTAAGGACCGTCACGCTTCGCGCTCGCAGAACTGAGGATGCGTGCGAACACGATCATCTCGCGGGTCACCTTCGAGAGGTGGTCGACCGATCCCGCCTTCAGCGTCGGCTGCGCCGGATACAGCTTGTCGCCATAGCGCAGACAGAACTTCGAAGAAGTTGACCGCCTCGTACCTGGTCAGCGCGATCTGCTGGCCTTGGTGCTGGTGGAGCCGGCTGTCGGCCAGAGGCACCAGGGCGTTGAACTGCTTCCGCCAGGCGCGGATGGTGCTGGTCTGGTTCCGCAAAGGCGAGGACAAGACCCTGCTCGGCACTGGCTTCGCCGTATCGAGGGCCGCCGCCTACCGCTACATCGCCGAAGCCATCGCAGTCCTCTCTGCCCAGGCCCCGGACCTACACACCGCGCTGCAGCGGGTGGCCGCCGACGGCTGGTCTCACGTGATCCTGGACGGAAAACTGTTCGCCATCGACCGCCTCGCGGAGGCGACCGGCAGCGTCAAAGGCGAGCAGATCGACGCCTGGTACTCCGGCAAGCACCGCGACTTCGGCGCGAACATCCAGGCGATCATGCGCCCCGACGGGCTATCCATCTGGACTTCCGATGCCGCTCCCGGGCATCTGCACGATTTCACCTGCGCCCAGCTGCACGACATCATCGGCGCGCTGTACTGGGCCGCCTCGCAACTGGACCTGCCGACCCTGGCCGACTCCATCGGGTGTGGGGGAGGATGCGGAGCAGGCACGGGTCCACGTGATCATGGAGTCTCTACGGTCAGTGATCACGAAGGACGGCCGTGCCCGCGCTGCCGTCTTGCTGCTCGAAACCGCTCAGCGTCGGAGGACGACGAACACGACCGCCGTGCTCCGGGTCGGCCTACCGTGCCGGGCGGAACGGCTGCAGGAAGCGGATCCCGTCCTCGACGCTGCCGTCCATCAGTTCCAGCAGTTGGGGCACCAGGTCCTGCATGCGGGGTGCCTGCAGGTGGCCTTCGAGGGCCTCGCGGCTCTGCCAGCGCTCGAAGATGACGAACGCGCCCGGTTCTCCCTCGACCTGGTGAGCCTCATAGTCGATGTTGCCCGCGTCGTAGCGCGACGCGGTGACGGCGGCTGTCATGAACGCCTTCATCGCGGCTTCCTTCCCGGGATTGGCCCGGGCTTCCCACAGCACGGTGACGTAGTGGTTCGACGTGGTGGTCACGCTTGCTCCTCCTGACTCCGAACAGCATCGTTGTGCGCCGTTCACGAATCGACACTGAGCCCCCGGGGAGCGTCGGCGGGAGCTACGGGACTTCGTGGTACAGCGCGTACCACCCAGCGGGGCGGGGTGTGCGGGAGGATGGTGTGCATGGATCAACTCGGTGCCGCGCTGCGGGCGTGGCGGGACCGGCTGGACCCCGCCACGGCGGGCTTCGCACACGGCTCACCCCGTCGGGTCCCCGGTCTGCGACGCGCGGAGCTGGCGACGCTGGCCGGCATCTCGGTCGAGTACGTGGTCCGGCTGGAGCAGGGACGGGTGGCGACACCCTCGGCGCAGGTCTGCTCGGCCCTGGCTCGCGCCCTGCACCTGTCCGACGACGAGCACGCTCACCTTTTGCGCATGGCCGGTCATGCAGCGGATCCGAGCCGGGTTCCACGGATGATCCCAGGGAGCCTGTACCGGATCGTGGACCAGCTCGCCGGCAACCCGTTGGCGATCTACGACGCCACCTGGCAGTTGCTGCACTGGAATCCGCTGTTCGCGGCCACGTTCGGCGATCCCACGGTCCGCGATGTGGGAGGCCGCAACGTCCTGGTCTGGCAGTTCCTGGGTGAGCTGCCCCGGGTCCGGCAGACGGCGGCCGAGCGGGTGGCGTTCGAGGAGTCCCTCGTCGCCGACCTGCGCGCGACGACGAGCCGGTACCCCGACGACCCCGACCTCGCGGCGTTGGTATTGAGGCTGAACCTCAGCCCACGGTTCTGCGAGTTGTGGAGCCGTCGAGCGGTGGGCGGTCATCAGAGTGCGCACAAACTCGTCCAGCACCCGGATGTCGGAGACATCGCCATGAACTCCGACATCCTCAATACCCAGGACACGAACCTTCGCCTCGTGGTGTACACGCCGCAGCCAGGCACCGACGCGCGCGGCAAACTCGAATTCCTTGCGGCCATTGGGGTCCAGAGGATGTCTCCTCAGGGATGAAGGCCCGCGTTCTGTCTCGTCCGGTGGACCGGGCTGCTGGGTGGTACGCGCGGTACCAGGAAGTCCCGTAGCTCCCGCCAGCCCTCCCGGGGACCAAGCATGGAGTGCGTGAACAGCGCACGACCGTGCTGTTCGGACCAGGAGGAGCCAGCATGACCACCACATTCATCACCGGGGCCAACAAGTCCCTCGGTTTTGAAACCGCTCGTCGCCTCGTCGAGGCGGGGCACACCGTCCTCCTCGGTGCCCGCCACCGTGAGCGCGGCCGGGCCGCGGCCGAGTCGCTCGGCGCCCGGTTCGTCTCGATCGACGTGACCGACGACGCCTCGGTCCAGGCCGCGGCCGCGGATGTCGCCGCGCATGAGGGAACGATCGACGTCCTGGTCAACAACGCCGGCGTCCTCGGCAAGGTCGGCCCTGTCGAGGAGTACACCGCGGCGGACGTGAGCGCCGTGCTCGACGTGAACGTCGTCGGGATCGTGCGCGTCACGCACGCCTTCCTCCCGCTGCTGCGCACGTCGCCGAACCCCGTCATCGTCAACGTGTCCAGCGGGATGGGCTCCTTCAGCATGACCCAGGACCCGGCGCGGATCGAGTCGCAGTATGCCCTGCCCCTCTACTGCGCCTCGAAGGCCGCGGTCACGATGCTCACGACGCAGTACGCCAAGGAACTGGAGGACGTGAAGGTCAATGCCGCAGACCCCGGGCAGACCGCGACCGACTTCACCGGCGGCCTCGGGCACAGCGTCGCCGACGGCGCGGAGTCCATCGTGACCCTCGCGACGATCGGCCCGGACGGGCCGACGGGACAGTTCATCGACCGATCCGGGAACCTCCCGTGGTGAACCTGCCCTGAGCTCAGGGTCGGTCGACCCGCCGCTCTGCGCGTACCTCATGCATCTCTATGGCGAGTGATCACGAAGGACGGCCGCGCCCGCGCTGCCGGCTTGCCTGCTCGAACCCGTGTGGGGCCAGTTCGCCGCGCTCCTCCCCGTCCGGGAGGAGTTCGTCGTCGGCCATCCGCTGGGCTGACACCGCCGCCGGATCCCCGACCGAACCGTCTTCGAGCATGTCGTGCTCGCGCTGGTCCATGGCTCCGGCTACGAGCGGAACTCCACGCCCGGGTGGTCGGACCGCACCATCCGCCGACGCCTCAAAGGGTGGTCCCGGCAAGGGATTTCCGAAGCGCTGTACGCTCTCGCCCTGGACGCCTACGACCGGATGATCGGCCTCGACCTTGGCGAGATCTCGGTGGACGGCTGCATCACCAAGGCCCCGTCCGGCGGGGAGAAGACCGGCCGTTCGCCGGTCGACCGGGGCAAGCAGGGGCTGAAGCGCTCCGCCGCCTGCGACGTCCGCGCCATCCCGCTGGGGCACGCAGCTGCTACCGCTGGGATGGCCGACCCACCAGCCGCCGCCTCAAGTGATCCATTTGCCGGTCGGTCTTAATCCCGACAGTAGAGGTCAATGCCGTGTCAGATGGTGACCGCGTTGGTCAGGGCTTGGGGCTCGGAGAGTGGGTCGTTGTCCGTCCAGGCTCGCCACCACCGGTTGAGGGTGATGGCGGGAGTGAGCCAGGAACGGGTGGCGCGTAAGGCCTTGGGCCAGCAGGGCAATTGGGGCTGGTGGGGTGCGGCTGGGCCCCTCTGTGGCCCCTCATCGGGGCATGGGCCAGCCGCGGCGGCATCCAGAGGTCCGGGGACGGACAACTGGTCCCAACACAAGGAGAAGGCGCAGCTGACCAGGATCTGGTGGCGGATGGCGCGGTCGGAGCGGACTTGGAAGTCGGCCCAGCCGAGTTCGTCCTTGACCTGCTTGCAGCTCTGCTCGATCCACGGCGGCAGGCCGTAGAGACGGACGATCTCGGCGAGGTCGGCCGGCGGATGCGGGCCGGTGAGGGCGTGGGGGGCGTCGGGATGGGGCAGGTTGGTGGCCAGGTACCAGGTGGCCTTCTCCGGCAGGGCGGCCGCCTCGGTGGTGGCCACGATCAGGCGGCAGGGCGAATCGGGGCCGTATCTGCCCAGGTGGGCATCAGCGGCCCACCAGGTCTCGGTGTGCCCATCGCGGAAGTAACGCTCCACGGCCGTCCACCCTCCTGGACGCTTGACATCCTTCCAGGCCTGGGCGACGTAGGCGTGGGCGACCACACCCTGAACCTCTCCGCGGCCGACAGGGCGAACATCGACCAGGTCTGCTCCGCCATCAAGACCTGCGTCGTCCTCGACGTGGCCGGCCGCCCCCAGATCGTCACTGCCCAACTGCCCAACTGCCCAACGTGGACACCTTCGTGATGTCCTGGCTCCCCGGCAGCGAAGGCGAAGGAGTCGCCGAGGTCCTCTTCGGTAAGCGCCCCTTTACCGGCAAACTCCCCGTCACCTGGTCCCACAGCCAGTCCCAGGAACCGATCAACATCGGCGACAAGAACTACAACCCCCTCTTGCTCTGCGGTACGGCCTGACGGCATGGCGCCAGAGGCGCGCCAGACCGTCGGGAGGGCCGGCGTCCAGCTCCGGAGCTGGACGCCGGCTGCCATCACGTGTGGTTTTGCCGCTCTGGAATGGAGATCCCGTGGCGAAACTGCGGACTCCCCAGGCCGCTTAAGCCGTTGGCCGAAAGTCGACCGATGCGCGCCCGCCTCTTTTCATTCCTTTATGTGTAAAGTATGGCATTAATGCACTTTTCGGACGCATATGAAGAGCTGTTGTTGCAACTCTTGACCCCAGAATTTTTCCCGGCTTAACGTACCCGCGGTGGTAGAGACCGGTGGAACGGAAGGGAGTCCGCGTTCATGCCGGGGGGGGCTGCCGCACCGAGGCCGTTATTGCACATGGCCCGAGTTCCGGCGCAGGGCATTGCCGCTCCCACGGCGCTGAAGACGTCGGCGGGCGTTTCCCCCGCCCAGGTCCCGGCATCGCCACCGACATGGTCTCGGTCATGAACGGCGCCGAGTGGCCATTCGTCAACTACGGACTGCTCGGCCATCGTTCTTTGCCGCAATCCGCGAGCCCACGGCCCTTGGTCCCACATGACAGCCGAGGGATACCGATCGCTCCCCAGGGAGAGACATGTGCAGCTCACCACTCCGCAGAAACTGGCCCATCGGCCCCCGACGAGCTGAGGCAGCGGCGAAATCCGCACTTTCGGCCGCCTTGGCAGTCGCCTTTGTGTTCACAACTCAGTCGTCCGCAGCAGCAATCCCGCGCTCCACTGGCGCGGCAGAGTGGGGAAAGGTCGCCACGGACGGCAGCGGCGGTTGGGTGCTCTCCACCGACGACGCACAGCGGGATTGCCACCCGACGTTCGTCGGCAACGGCTACCTCGGCGCGCGGATTCCAGCGGCCGGCCAGGGCTGGGCGGACAAGCCCATACCCACTCAGTTCGAGCTCGCGGGCCTTTACTCGACGCCGCCGGACACAACCGCCGTCAAGCCCAGCCTGCCCGCCTGGTCCAGTTTGGACATCAGTGAAGGGGAGAGCGGCGCCTCTGCCGCCCTCGGCGCGGGCAAGGTCTCGAAGTACCGGCAGAGTCTCGACCTTCGTACCGGCACCCTGACCACCACGGCGCGATGGACCTCTCCCTCTGGCCGCACCGCTGATCTTCGCTACCGTCTGGTCGCCGACCGCGCACGCAAGCATGTGGCCGTTGTCCACCTTGAGATGGTGCCTCGATGGACAGGCACCGCAACGGTGACCGACTTGATCGACGACCGTGCGGCTGAGCACCTGAAGAGTCCCGTACGCGGCAGCAGTGAGGACAAACACCAGGTATGGGAAACACGTCGTGCCGAGGGCAACAGCACTCAGGTCGCCATCGCTTCCCAACTCGACGCACCTGGGCGCATCACGCCTATGGGCGGTGACGTAACCGGACAGCGGGCAACTGTGCGGGTCACCGCAGGGGTCCCCGTGAACGTCACGAAGTTTGTCGGCATCGCCAGCACCCAGGACTCGACGGATGCGCTGGCTACCGCCCGGCAGCAGTCCGCCGACGCCACCAGGGTGGGCTGGGCCCGGCTCACCGCAGAGAACGCCGCCGCATGGCGGAAGCTCTGGAGGGCGCGAGTTGAGGTGCAAGGCGACAGTCGGCTCCGGCGCCAGGTGCTCGCCAGCCAGTTCTACCTGCTGGCCAGCGTCCGCGCCGGATCACCGTGGAGCCCCTCGCCCGCCGGGCTGTCCAGCGACGGCTACAACGGGCATGTCTTCTGGGACACCGAAACGTGGATGTACCCGAGCGTGCTCGCACAGCATCCGGACATCGCGAAATCCATGCTTCAGTACCGCATAAACAGAATCGACGCTGCCCGCAAGTACGCCAAGGACGGAGGCTACTCAGGAACGCGATTCCCCTGGGAGAGCGCACTATCGGGCTTGGAAGACACTCCTTCCTGGGCCTCGACCGGACGCTATGAACAACACATCAGTTCCGACATCTCCCTCGCGGTATGGCAGTACTGGCTTGCCACCGGTGACCGGACCTGGCTGCGAGACAAGGGTGCGGAGATACTCCGGGGAGTCGCAGACTTCTGGGTCAGCCGGGTCACGCGCAATGCCGATGGTTCCTCGAGCATCAACGGGGTGACACCTCCGGACGAGTACGTCGAGAACATCGACGACAGTGCCTATACCAATATGGCTGCCCGAGACTCGCTGCACTTCGCAGTACAGGCCGCCAAGATCTTCGGCCAACCCGCAAACCCCCAATGGTCGCGTGTGGCGGACAGCCTTCGAATCCCGTTCGACGCGAAGACCGGAACCCACCCGGAGTACGACGGCTACGCAGGTAAGAGGATCAAACAGGCCGACGTGGTACTGATGCGCTACCCGTGGGAAAACCCGCAGTCGGCGGAAGTCACCCGTGCCGACATGGCTCGCTACGTGCCACGCACCGATCCGGACGGGCCCAGCATGACCGACAGCGTGCATTCGATCATCTCCAGCGAGCTGGGCGACCCGGGCTGCGCGGCGATGACCTACACCAAGCGGAGCGTCGATCCTTTCATCCGGGCCCCGTTCGAGCAGTTCGCCGAAGCGCGCTCCGGCGGAGCGTTCACCTTCATGACCGGAACGGGCGGCTTCCTCCAGGAGTTCCTCTACGGCTATTCGGGAATGCGCTGGCGGGACGATCGCGTGTACCTCGACCCAACCCTACCGCCGCAGCTGACCGGCATATCGATGCGCGAACTCTCCTGGCAGGGAAGGAAGTTCACCATGGAGATCGGCCCGCACCAGACCACGGTGCGACTACTCAACGGTGCTGCCATGCCGGTTGAGGTACGCGGACACTCGAAGAACCTCCGACCCGGCCAGCAGCTCAAGGTGCCGACCCGCCGCCCGGATCTCGCGCCCACGATCGACCTTGCCCGATGCGCGGCCATCAGCGCCGACTCATCCGATCCGAGTTCCCCGGCAGTTGCGGCAGTCGACGGCGATGCACAGACGTTCTGGCAGGCCAAGACCCCTGACCCTGCCCTCACCGTGAACCTCGAACGTCCCCGCCGGCTCCGGACTCTGACCGCCGACTGGGGCGACGAACGTCCCAAGCAGTACACCGTTGAACTGTCCCGCGACGGCCACCACTGGACTCCGGCCGCCACAGTCGAAGGCGGGCAGACGAAGGACACAGTCGACCTCGAAGAACGCACCGCTGCCCTTGTGCGGCTGAAGATCGGCGGCGAAGGCGACGACGGACCCCAGTTGCATTCCCTCACACTTCGCTGAACTGCACCGTGCGGAATAGCATCGTCAGATCATAGACGGTCTTCCACGGCCGAGCCGTTCGGGCAGATCACACCACTGCACCCCGGTTCGCACGCGGTGCAGGATCCCGTCGATCACCTGCCTATGATCCCGCCACCTGCCACAACACCCATTGCTGACCGACAGGAGCGGCCGCGGCCGTTCCACTCCGCATCCGTCAGATCACCCCGCCCCATGCCACGTCAAAGACCCGGACACGAGGCAGTCACATGATCGGCCGGACAAGTCCTCACACTAGTCCGGGTTGGTGTGTGTGGGGGTGAAGGTGACGGGGAGGCTGGATGGGGCTCGGCACCACAGGGAGTCAATCCACTCGAGTTCTTCGGGCTCGACGGCCAGGGTGAGATCTGGAACTCGGTCGAGCAGTACTTCGATCGCTGTCTCGGCGATGATTCTGGCGAGTTCGGGTGCGCCGGCGGGGCATCCGTAGTCGCCGCCGGTGAAGGAGAGATACGCGTTGTTCCCGGCGAAGCCCGCGGTGGTGTCGGGCCACAGCAGTGGGTCCATGTTTGCGGCGGCGAGGCCGAGGACGAGGAGGTCACCGGTGCGGATGCGCTGGCCTGCGAGCATGGTGTCCCGAATGGCGAAGCGTCCGATGGCGTTGGGGACGGGGGAGTCCGCCCAGAGCACCTCGGTCATGGCTTCGCCGATACTCCTTCGGCCGCCTGCGAGGGTTACGGCGAACCGGGTGTCGGTGAGCATCAGCCGGATGGTGGAGCCGATCCAGTAGGAGGTGGCGGGAAAGCCTGCGACCATCATGACCATGATGTCTCCGACCAGCTGTTCGTCGGTGAGGTTCGGGGAGGTCTGGATGAACCGGGTGGTGATGTCCGGGCCCGGCGTGTCACGTTTGGCTGTTACCAGCCGTGTCACTATCTCGGCGGCCCGCTGCTGGGCCGGGATGGCGTCTCCGCTGGCGTCAAGGCTTGCAGTGAGGGCGTGTGCCATGTCCTGGAGCTGGTCCTGGGGGAGGCCGAACATCATGCCTATGGCGAGGGCGGGTACTGAGTAGACGTAGTCGAAGACCAGGTCGGCCTTGCCGCTGCCGGCGAACTGGTCGATCAGTCCGTCGGCGAAGCGCTCGCAGTGTGCACGCAGTTCGAAGGGGTCGACGGTGGAGAGGGCGTCGCTGACGGCGGCTGAGCGGTGCCGGTGTTCGTCTCCTTCTGTGAAGTGGATCATGGGGCTGTAGGCGACCCAGGGCATGAGGGACCAGTCGGGCGGTACCTCGTTCCAGCGGTTCCAGCGGCGGGGGTCGCGGCCGTAGGTCTGGGTGTCGCCGAGGACCTGGCGCATTTCGCGGTAGCCGAGGACGAGCCAGGCGGGGATGTCGGCTTCGAGCAGGACCGGGGCGACCTGGCCGTGGTCGTGCCTCATCCGCTGGTAGCTCTCGGTCGGATTCCGCAGGAACTGCCGTCCGTACAGTGGTGAGGCGCCGCGGTGGGCGGGGCAGGTGGGAGGCGGCACTACCGAGCCCGTGTCGTCGGGCGCGTTCTGAGGGTCCGGAATATCCTGTGGGTCCTGGAGATTGGTCACGAAGTCTTCCTTGGAGCGGTGGATCAGCGCGGCCGCTGGTACAGCGAGAGGCACAGGCTAACCGTGGGACCCGATCGGACCAACCGCCAGAACGTCTCCGTCCCACAACTATGCGAGATTGCCGCCTCAGCGCGCGGGCAAGCGCCGCCGCGCCGCCGCCACGCGACGGGCACTGTTTCCTGGGCGGCGGGGGTGGACGGTGCTCGCCACAAGTGCCAAACAGCGGCCCGAGGCGCGGTCGACCACCAGGCCGGTGCCCGTGAACCCGGTATGCCCCGCCGCTCCCCGCCCCGCCAACTCTCCCATGAGCCACGCCTGGTCGACATGTACAACATCACCGGCAAGCTCCGCGAACTACCCACGGCGGCGGAGCGCGCGCCTGCACGCGGAGAAGGCATACGATCGCCCGGACCCTTGCGGTTCCCGCGACCGGTGCCTTCACAGCGTAGGCAGGAGTCGACGCCTCGGCAGTCGGCGCACGTCAGTCCAGCATGGCGCGCAGTCGCTCGACGGCGTGGAGACGTTCCGCGTGAGTGGCGGCCAGCGGCCTCACGCACAGTGTCGTCACTCCGGCGGCAGCGAACGCATCGAGTTGTCCGGCGACCTCTTCCTTCGTCCCCACGAGGGAGATGGCCCTCAACAGGCTTTCGGGGACGGCGGCCTCGGCTTCCTGCTTCTTTCCTGCCAGATACAGGTCCTGGACGAGTGCCGCTTCCCGCTCGTATCCGTACCGGCCGGCAAGCTGGGCGTAGAAGTTCTTGGTCCTGGCTCCCATTCCCCCGATGTAGAGGGCCAGCTGAGGCCGGGCGCGGTCCAGCAGGTGTGCCACGTCGTCGCCGATGGCCAAAGGCGTGGTCACCGTGATGTCTAGCGAACCCAGTGCCGGATCACGTCGGGCCTGCCCTGCGGCCAGTGCAGCTCCCCACACGTCGGCCGCTTTCCCGGGGTGGAAGAACACGGGCAGCCAGCCCTCGGCGAGTTCGGCGGTCAGCTCGACGTTCTTCGGTCCGATCGCCGCCAGGACGATGGGAATGCGGGAGCGAACCGGCCGATCGATGAGTTTCAGGGGTTTACCGAGCCCGGTGCCCCGCTCGGCAGGAAGTGGGAGCGGGTACTTCGGGCCTGGATACACCACCTCTTCACGCCGCCACACCCGGCGGCAGATCTCCACCACCTCGCGGGTGCGGCCGAGCGGCGCGTCATACGGCACCCCGTGGAACCCTTCGATCACCTGTGGTCCCGACGCTCCGAGACCCAGCGTGAACCGGCCGTCGGAGAGGTGGTCCAGTCCGGCGGCGGTCATCGCCAGCAGTGATGGCGTACGGGTGAAGATCGGGAGGATCCCGGAGGCGATCTCCAGGCGTTCGGTCCGGGCTGCCAGGTATCCCAACTTGCTTACGGCGTCAAACGAGTAGGCCTCCGGCACGAAGGCGACCTCGACACCTGCCGCCTGGAAGTCCGGTATCGCACGAACGGACTCGATGAAGTCGTTGCCGTAACCCAGTGTCATGCCGATACGCATGCGCATGGCCCTCATTCTCAGGTCGTCTCCGATTTTATCGAACGATCGTTTAGCTACCGTAGCGCCGTTCATCCCCGAGTGGAACCGGCTACTTCGCCATAGTTTTCCGTTGCGAACGATCACGTGTACGCATCCCGACCGAGTGACGTGGGTCACTCTAAGCTCGTGCCGTCCTTAACGAACGATCGATGAGTGGCGTTGGCTTTGCCCCAGGGCGGTAAGGGAGGCCAAGGTGCTCGAAATCGAGGGACTCGTTGTCCGGTACGGTGCGCGCGCACCCGTTCTGCGGGGGTGTCCCTGGAGGTCGGCGACAGCGGCGTCGTGGCGCTCCTCGGCAGCAACTGCGTTGGCAAGACAACGCTCACGCGTGCTGTCTCCGGCACGCTCGGTCTGTACGGAGGCAGCGTCACCGAGGGTTCCGTGCGGTTCCAGGGCGAGAGGATCGAACGGTGCGGACACCGCCCGTACCGTGGCACGCGGGCTCGTGCAGGTACCGAAAGGACAGCACATTTTCGCGGGCCTGACGGTGGAGGAGAATCTGGACGCCGGTGCACTCACGGTGCGATCGCCGACGGTCCGCGAGCGCACACGCCGCCCGATGCACGAACTCTTCCCGCTGCTGGCTGAGCGGCGACGAGCCCGCGGCGGGACGCTGTCCGGCGGTGAGCAGCAGATGCTCGCCATCGCCCGGGCGCTGTTGGCGCAGCCGAAGCTCCTGCTCCTCGACGAGCCGTCATCATCTTCAAGGCGACCCGCACGGTGAACTTCGCGCATGCCTCGTTTCTGCTCTTCGGCGTGTGGGGGGTGGCTCTGACCAGCTCTCACGTCGGCTTCGCTGCTGCCATGGCGCTCGGTCTGGTCGCGGCCGGGGCGCTGGGACTGCTGGTGGAGCGCCCGCTGCTGTCGCGGATCGACGGCCGCAGGCATGATCCGCTGGCGATCCTGACCATCGGGGTCAATGTGGTACTCACCGCGGAACTCAGCTGGCGCATCGGGGAGAAGGTGCTGCCGTTCGGCGCTCCCCGGGACGGGCATGTGATCCACTTAGGCGGGGTCGTGCTGCCGCTGTCCGTGATTGTCACGATCATCACCGTGCCCGTGCTGATCACCGGGCTCGCCGCGGTCCTCCGCCACACCGGCCGGGGCCCGGCCATGCGTGCGTCGATCGAGGACCGGGGGAGGACCCCACCCGTCCGGGCCTGCTCATGGCCCCGCGGTGCTGTCACCGCCACCCGGCCTGCTCCCGCCCCAGGACTTCTCCGATCCCGCTGAGCCCAGCTCGCGCGAGGCGCAGGTGCCGGCCGTGGACAAGGGCGTCTTCGCCGGAGTCACAGCGCTCGGTGACTTCTTCGCATCGGACCTGGCGAAGGGGTACAAGGTTCATTCGGCCGGATGACACCGGGGACCGTGCCCGGCGGGCGGCGGTGGCGGTGCGCCGGCCCTCGGCTCCGGACGGCACGGGAGCTTTGTCGATCGTTCGTTCTGGGAAGCTGGGACCATGGATGCGATGAGCGGCAAAACAGCGGGCAAGAGCGGCAAGGCGGCGGACAACGGGCCCTCCGGCCCCCGGGGAAACGGCCGGGACGCCATCATGGACGCCGCACGAGACGTCTTCGCGGAGCGCGGCTACTTCGGCGCCTCCATCCGTGACATCGCCAAGCGGGCCGACATGAGTCTGTCCGCCCTGTATTACTACTACTCCGGCAAGGCAGAGCTCTTCCACGCCCTGATCGAGGACTCGCTCCACGACTACTTCCGTCACTGCGAGAAGGAACTGGCCCAGGCCGGAGACGACCCCGCCGCGCGGCTGGCCGCCCTGGTCAGGGTGACGGTCGACTACCGGGTCCGGCGGCGGGTCGAGAGCCTGCTGACTCTCCAGGAACTCCGTTACCTCGAACCCGAGTACCGCAATCCCATCATCGAGAAGCGGCACGCCGTATCGGGACTCTTCCAGAAGGCCATCGACGACGGCATGGCCGGCGGAGTCTTCCGGACCCCGCACCCGGATGACGCCCGCCGGGCGGTCATGGCCATGTGCAATGCCGTCGCCCAGTGGTACGACCCGTCCGGCGACCTCGGGATGACGGAGCTGTGTGACCGCTACGTGCGGCTGGCGTTCGCACTGGTCGGGCACGACGAGGCGCCGGCTCGGTAGGTCGTCCCGCTTTTCGTCGCGGTCATTGACAGTGGTGTGACAGGCAGCCTAACTTAACGATCGTTCGACAAGTTCTGGTTTCTCTCCATCGACCCCGGGTTCCGATTCCGACCGCAACGGCCGGAGCCCGTGGCTCGGCGTACGACGGCGGTCGCCGAGCCTTCGCGGCGCGGGCGGCGGCAGATCCGACACCGACTCGACCGACTGGAGCGTCCATGCAGACCAGCGGAATATCCGCGGTGGTGACCGGCGGCGCGTCGGGGCTCGGCCTGGCGACGGCACGGCGGCTGCTCAAGGCCGGCGCCCGCGTCACCATCGCGGACCTGCCCTCCTCGGACGCCGACCGAGCCGTCCGCGGCCTCGGCCCCGAGGCCGTCTTCGTCCCCGCTGATGTGACGAGCACCGAGGACATGACCGCCGTCCTCGACCTCGCCGAGCGGACAGGAGCGCTGCGCACGGTCGTCCACTGCGCGGGCCGCGGCGGTCCGCTCCGCGTGGTCGGCAAGGACGGCACCCCTGGCGATCTCGACCATTTCCGCGCCGTGGTCGACGTCAACCTGATCGGCACCTTCAACGTGCTCCGGCTCGCCGCCGCCCGCATGGCCGGCAACGAACCACTCGACGGCGACCGCGGGGTGGTTGTCATGACAGCGTCGGTCGCGGCGTTCGAGGGACAGATCGGACAGACTCCGTACGCGGCGTCGAAGGCCGGAGTGGTCGGCCTCACTGTGTGTGCGGCCCGAGATCTGGCGAGCAAGAGCATCCGGGTCGTCACCATCGCGCCCGGCTTGTTCGACACACCGATGCTCGGCAGAAGGCCGAAGGAGAAGCTCGACGCGCTCGCTGCCGCGGTGCCGCACCCGCCGCGCCTCGGCGCGGCGGACGAGTACGCACAACTCGCCCTGCACATCATCGAGAACCCGATGCTCAACGGGGAAACCATCCGCCTCGACGGCGCGATCCGCCTGGCCCCACGCTGAAGGCCGGCGCTCAACCGCTGCTGCCCAACCGCCACCCCCGCTTGGCCACCGAGCCGTATAAGGAGCTGCCGTGGCAGACGAAGTACTGGTCGAGTACGGCGACGGCATCGCCGTCATCACCATCAACCGGCCCGAGTCCCGCAACGCGGTCAACCGCGCGGTTGCCGGGGGGATCGCATCCGCGCTGGATGAGCTGGACGAGCGTGACGACCTCGCGGTCGGCATCATCACCGGCGCGGGCGGCACCTTCTGCGCGGGCATGGACCTCAAGGCGTTCCTGCGGGACGAGCGCCCCCACGTGCCGGGGCGCGGTTTCGCCGGGCTCACCGAGGCCCCGCCGCGCAAGCCGCTGATCGCCGCCGTCGAGGGCTACGCCGTGGCGGGCGGATGCGAGATCGCACTCGCGAGTGATCTGGTCGTCGCCGCCGAGGATGCGAAGTTCGGGCTGCCCGAGGTCAAACGCGGTCTGGTGGCGGTGGGCGGAGGGCTGCTGCGGCTGCCGGGCCGTATCCCGTACCAGATCGCGATGGAACTCGCCCTCACCGGTGATCTCCTCACCGCGGAGCGGGCGCACCACTACGGGCTGGTCAACCGGCTCACCCCGCCCGGCGGCGCGGTCAAGGAGGCGAGGCTGCTGGCCTCCGCCATCGCCGCCAACGGTCCGCTCGCCGTACGGACCACCAAACGTGTCCTCGTCGAGTCCCCCGGCTGGCCGCGCGACGAGATGTTCGACCGCCAGCGGCCGATCACCACACTGGTGTTCAACTCGCATGACGCCCGGGAAGGTGCGTCGGCCTTCGCCGAGAAGCGCGCTCCCATCTGGCGGGGACGGTGAGCGGCCGGTGAACGACGAACAGGACCGGGGCCGTGCGAACGACGGCGTCGCCACCGAGGCGGCCGCGGGGCCACTCGCCGGGCTGCGGGTCGTCGAGCTCGGGGGCATCGGGCCGGGGCCGTTTGGTGCGATGCTCCTGGCCGATGCCGGTGCGGACGTGATCCGTGTCGAGCGCCCGTCGGACGTGGGGGGCAGGCCCGATCCCGTCCTGCACCGGGGCCGGCGCTTGGCCGCCATCGATCTCAAGCACCCGGAAGGCGTCGGCGCCGTCCTGGACCTGGTGGCGGATGCCGATGTCCTCCTGGAGGGCTTCCGGCCGGGGGTGGCCGAACGGCTCGGCGTGGGCCCCGGGCCGTGCCTCGCCCGCAACCCGCGCCTGGTCTACGGGCGGATGACGGGATTCGGACAGGACGGGCCGCTCGCGCCGCGGGCCGGGCACGACATCAACTACATCGCCCTGTCCGGGGCCCTGGGGACCATCGGACCGGCCGACGGTCCACCGGTCCTGCCGCTCAACCTGCTCGGTGACTTCGGCGGCGGTGGCGCACTGCTCGCCTTCGGTGTGCTGTGCGTGGTCCTGCAGGCACGCGCCACGGGGAAGGGCCAGGTCGTGGACGCCGCCATGGTGGACGGATCGGCCCAGCTGCTGGCCATGATCTACAGCCGTCTGCACCAGGGGCGGTGGACCGACCGCCGGGGCGTCAACTACCTGGACGGCACAGCGCCGTTCTACGGCGTCTACCGCTGCCGCGACGGCCAGTACGTCGCGGTCGGCGCGATCGAGGCGCCCTTCTTCGCCGCACTCCTGGAGCGGCTGGGCCTGGCCGCGGATGCCGACTTCGTCCACCAGTGGGACCGTTCCCGCTGGCCGGTCATGCGGCGGCGCCTGGCGGAGGTCTTCGCCGCCCGGACCCGCGACGACTGGGCGGCCGTGTTCGCCGACGCCGACGCGTGCGTCACCCCCGTGCTGTCCCTGCGGGAGGCACCGCGCCATCCTCACAACGCTGCACGCGGCACCTTCCTCACCGACGACACGGGAGTCCTCCAGCCCGCCCCGGCCCCCCGGTTCGGCTCCTCCGTCCCTCGCCGGCCCGCCCGGCCCGCCCCCCTGCCAGGCGAGCACACAGCGCAGGTCCTCGCCGAGACGGGCCGTAACCCCGAGCAGATCAAGCAGCTTTTCGACGCGGAGGTCGTGCGATGAGCCGGCGCGCCGTGCGAAAGCCCCGCATGACCGGCCGCAGGCCGGGGCGGGAAGGGAGCGGCACATGACCGACTACTGGCCCGCGGGACTGCCTCGTCACCTCGACTACCCCGATGTCCCCATCGGCGCGGTACTCGCCGGCTCGGCCCGCCGCTACCGCGACCGGGCGGCCGTGCGCGACGGCGACCAGGTTCTCACCTTCACCGGCCTGTACGAACAGGCTGCCGCGTTCGCCGGCGGCCTCAGAGCGCGCGGCATACGGCAGGGTGACGTGGTCGCCCTTCACCTGCCGAACACCCTGTGGTTCGCCGTCGCCTACTACGGCATCACACTCGTCGGCGCGACAGCCTGCCCGGCCAACCCCGCCCAGCCGGCCAGGGCCCTGCGCGCCCAGCTGGCCGACTGCTCCGCGGCGGCCGTGGTGACCCATCCGCAGCCGGCGCCGGTGCTGGCCGAGGCGATCGAGGGGCTGCCGGTCCGGCTTGTCGTCATCGTGCCGCCCAGCGAGTCGGCCCCGGCCGACAGGCCGGATGACCGCGCAAAGCTCTTCGGGAGGGCAGGCACCACCCTGGAGGCCCTCGTCGCAGGCCAGAGCACCCACCCGCCAGATGTGCTGGTCCCCACCGACTCCGTCGCCCAGTACGGGTACACCGGCGGAACCACCGGAGCACCCAAGGGAGTGCGCATACTGCACCGCAACATCGTCGGCAACACCATCCAGGTCGCCTGCTGGCGCTCCGGGGCGCTCCCCGGACTCGACAGCGAAGGCGGTGTGGTGCTGAACCCCTTGGAGACCTCCGCGGACTACGCTCTGCCCTTGGGCAGCTGCACGGCGCTGTGCGTCTCGCCGTTGTTCCACGCCCTTGGCCTGATCAGCCTCAACTTCTTCCTCCTGTGCGGCGCCACCACCATCCTGAACGGCCGCTTCGATGCGCAGTCGTACCTGGAGCAGGTGGAACGGCACCGGATCACGTACATCCCAGGCGCCCCGGCTCTCTGGCACGCCCTGCTGGCGACGCCGGGCATCCGCACGCGGGACCTCGGCTCGGTCAAGGCCGTGGTGTCGGGCGGCGCCCCCATAGACACGTATTCGTTGGAGAAGCTGACAGAGGTCTTCCCCAACGCCGCCGTCATCGAGGGTTACGGCCTGACGGAGGCGACGGCAACCGTGTCCAGCGGCCCGAGCGCGAAGGCCGGACTGCACAAGCCGGGCAGCCAGGGAGTCCCCCTGTTCGACACCGAGTTGGAGATCCGGGATCCGCTGCGTCCCGGCCGGAAGGTGCCGCGGGGCGAGCGCGGCGAGATCTGGGCGCGGGGCCCTCAGGTGGCCTCGGGCTACCTCGGCCGCCCGGAGGAGACCGCCGCGCAGTTCGTCGACGGCTGGCTGTGCACCGGCGACATCGGCCACCTCGACGAGGACGGCTTTCTGTACGTCTCCGGCAGGTCGAAGGACATGCTCATCTACAAGGGCTACAACGTGTACCCGCGCGAGCTGGAGGACATCCTCGGCGGGCACCCGGCAGTGCTCCAGGCGTCGGTCGTCGGGAGGGAGGTGCCTGCCGTCGGCGAGATCCCCGTCGCCTTCGTGGTCCCCGCCTCCGAGCGGGGCACGAGTGCCGAGGAGCTGATGGAGTACGTCGCGGAGCGCGTGACGCCGTACAAGCGAATCAAAGAGATCCGGTTCGTCGCCGCACTTCCCCTGTCCCCGGCCGGAAAGGTGCTGAAGTCCGAGCTCCGCCGCCTGGCCCGGACGACTGGCGACCCGGGCACACCCCCTTCGGGCACACAGGAAACCGGCACGCCGGATGCGGCGGGAAAGCAGGTCCGGCATGCGTGACGCGGTGATCGTGGACGCCGTCCGTACCCCCATGGGCAAGCGGAACGGCTCGCTCAGCGACGTGCACCCGGTGGACCTGTCCGCCGTGGTGCTGCGCGCCCTGGCGACACGCAACGACCTTGACCCGGCGACGGTCGAGGACGTGTTGTGGGGCTGCGTCTCGCAGACCGGCGAACAGGGCGGCTGCGTCGGCCGCTTCGCCGTCCTGGCCGCCGGATGGCCGCAGGAGGTGCCGGGCGTCACCATCGACCGGCAGTGCGGATCCTCGCAGCAGGCGGCGCAGTTCGCGGCCGCGGGAGTGATGAGCGGCCAGTACGACATCGTGGTCGCGGGCGGCGTGGAGTCGATGAGCCGCGTTCCGCTGGGATCGGGCCGGGAACGGGGCCCCGGCGAGCCCTTCGGTCCGGCCGTACGGGCCCGGTACGGCGTGTCGCGGTTCAGCCAGGGACTGGGCGCGGAGGAACTCGCGCGGCGTTGGCGGCTGAGCCGGGAGCGGCTCGACGAGTACAGCCTCCGCTCGCATGCCAACGCGGCGGCCGCCATCGACGAGGGGCGGTTCACAGCCCAGATCGTGCCGGTGGACGTGGCCGGTGCCGAGGGCACCGTATGTAGCGTCGACACCGACGAGGGCGTACGGCGCGGCGGCACGCCCGCCACGATGGCGGGTCTCAGGCCCGCGTTCACCGACGACGGCGTGATCACGGCCGGCAATTCCTCGCAGATATCGGACGGCGCATCGGCCCTGCTGATCATGAGCGGTGACAAGGCCCGAGAACTCGGCCTCCGCCCGATCGCCCGCTTCCACTCCTTCGCAGTCGTCGGAGTCGACCCCGTGACGATGCTGACCGGCCCCATCCCGGCCACCGAGAAGGTGCTGGGGCGCGCCGGGCTGCGCCTGAAGGACATCGGGGCCTTCGAGATCAACGAGGCGTTCGCCAGCGTGACCTGCGCGTGGCTCGCCGAGACCGGCGCCGACCCGGACCGGCTCAATCCCGACGGCGGCGCGATCGCACTCGGTCACCCCCTGGGGGCTTCCGGCGCCCGGCTGACCACCACGCTGGTCCACCACATGCGAGCAGGCGGCATCCGCTACGGCCTGCAGTCGATGTGCGAGGGCGGTGGCATGGCCAACGCCACCGTCTTCGAACTCCTTTCCCGCTGAGCCGTCGAGGAGTCCCAAGAGGCCATGGAACCAGACGAGTTCGACGCTGTCGTAGCGGCGGTGCGCACCTTCGTGCGCGAGCAGGTCGTCCCGCGCGAAAACGAGATCGAGGAGAAGGACGAGATCCCGGCGGCCCTCCGTGACAAGGCCGCCGCCATGGGCCTGTTCGGCTACGCGTTGCCCCAAGAGTACGGGGGACTGGGCTTCTCCATGACCCAGGACGTACGCCTGTCCCTGGAAATCGGCTACACCACACCCTCGTTCCGGTCGATGTTCAGCATCAACAACGGGGTGGCCGGCCAGCTTCTGGCGAGTACCGGCACCGAGGAGCAGAAACGGCGCTATCTGCCGCGCATGGCCAGCGGGGAACTGATCGCGGCATTCACGCTCACGGAGGCAGAGGCCGGATCCGACCCCAGCGGAATCAGGACCCGCGCCGTACGCGACGGGGACGTCTACGTCCTGGGCGGCAGCAAGCGGTTCATCACCAACGCGCCGCTCGCCGGTGTCTTCATCGTGTTCGCCCGCACCGGGCCGCAGAGCACGGGCCCCGGAGGCATCTCCGTATTCGCCGTGGACGCGGACACCCCGGGCGTCACCGTGGGTCCCCCGGACCACAAGATGGGCCAGTCGGGGGCCCTGAGCGCCGAGGTCTTCTTCGACGGTGTGCGCGTTCCCGCCAGTGCCCTGGTCGGCGAGCGCGAGGAAGAGGGCTTCCGCGTCGCCATGCAGTCGTTGGCGAGGGGACGTCTGAGCGTCGCGGCGATGTGCGTCGGGCTGGCCCGCCGCATGCTGGACGAAAGCGTCGCGCATGCCTCGATCACCCGGCAGGGCGGGCGTCCCATCGGTGAGTACCAGCTCGTCCAGGCCATGCTCGCCGAGTCGCACGCCGAGATGTACGCGGCCCGAGCCATGGTGCTGGAGGCGGCCCGAGCCTATGACTCGGGCGAGGACCGCAGGCTGGCGCCGTCCTCCACGAAGCTGTTCTGCAGCGAAATGGCGGGCCGGGTGGCCGACCGGGCCGTCCAGATACACGGCGGCATGGGATACATGCGCCATGTACCCGTCGAGCGTTTCTACCGGGACGTGCGGCTGTTCCGCATCTACGAAGGGACGAGCGAGATCCAAAAGCTCATCATCGGCCGGCACTTGCTGCGGGAGCACACGTGAAAGACACCGCCGTGCGCGACCGGCCGCAGGAGCGGGCGTGCTCATGGAGGACCACGGGCCGGTGCGTGCTCTGGACCCCACGGGCCGGCGGGAACTCCTCGCCGCCCGTCGGCCACGCGGCTGGCAGTGGTCGCGAACATCGTGCGGAGCGGTCCGGTGACCCAGGCGCGTGCTCGCGGCGGTCGAGGGCGTGACCTTCGGGCTTGGCATGTCGCTCGGGGCGGCCTGCGACTACGTGGTGGCCGCCCGTGAACGCCCGGTTCGGCTGCGCCTTCGGCAGGATAGGACTTCGCGGACGCCGGACTGCTCTGGACACTGCCGGCGAGGGTCGGGCCGGCCACAGCGAAGCGCCTGTTGCTGTTCGGCGACGTGCTGGATGGGGACAGACGGCCGCTCTCGGTCTCGCCGAGGCCTTCTGCGAGCCCGGATCCGCCCGGCAGAAAGCGGTACGGCTGGCTGGGCTGCTCACCGAAGGCGCTCCGTCGGCGATGGAGGAGACCACGCGGATCCTCGCCCCCTGGCCCACAGGCCTCGAAGCGGTTCTCACCGAGGAAGCACGGACACAGCCGCGGCTGCCGCCCGGCGCGGATTTCGCGAAGAAGCAGATACGACAAGGGCGGAGAAGAAACCATGGTGACGCGCGGCTTTCCGCACCGGATCCCGGCAGGTGATGGGGGGAACATGGCGCCCACCGAACCGGCGAAGCCCTCCGAACCGGCATCTATCGGTCGTGATGCCGGCCCGCCGACCGGACCGCTGGCGGGAATCACGGTCGTGTCCCTGGAACAGGCGGTCGCGGCTCCCATCTGCACCCGCACCCTCGGCGACTTCGGGGCTCGAGTGATCAAGGTGGAGCACCCGGAAGGCGGTGACTTCGCCCGGTACATCGACGACGTGGTGGGCGGCTTGGCAGCGCACTTCGTATGGGTCAACCGGGGCAAGGAGTCGGTGACGCTCAACCTCAAGGAACCGGCCGGCATGGCGGTGCTCCACCGGCTGCTCGACCGCGCCGACGTGATGGTCTCCAATCTCGCGCCGGGGGCCACATCACAGCTCGGCATCGCGCCCGCCGACCTGGCGGTCAGCCACCCCGACCTCATCGCGGTCGAGATCGACGGCTACGGGGCAGGCGGTCCGCTTTCCCACAAGCGTGCCTACGATCTCCTCGCCCAGGCGGAGGCCGGAGCATGCTCGATCACGGGCCTTCCCGGGGCACCCGCCAAGCCTGGCCCGCCGATGGCCGACGTATGCACCGGCCTGTATGCCGCGTTGTCGATCCTGGCGCTGCTCTGCGGCAACGAGCGTGGCCGCAGTGGTGGCCACACCGCGGTCGCGGTGAGTCTCTTCGACACCATGACCGAGCTGATGGGGTATTCGCTGAACCACGCTCAGCACACGGGAGTGGATCAGCAACCGGCCGGCATGGGCTCGCCCGCGGTGGCCCCGTACGGCGCGTACCGCACAGCAGACGGCCAGACCGTCGTACTCGGCACAACGAACGACCGCGAATGGCAGCGATTCGCACGCGACCTTCTCGGCCGGCCCGACCTTGCCGACGACGAACGCTTCCTGACCAACTCCGGCCGGACCAAGCACCGTGAATTCCTGGACACGCAGATCACCCAGTGGGCCGCACGCCATGACCTGGAACAGGTGCAGCGCAGCGCCGACGCCGCCGGAATCGGGAACGCCCGGTTCAACAAGCCGAGCGAAGTCATAGCCCACCCGCATCTGACCGCCCGCGACCGGTGGCGACAGATCGACACACCTCACGGTCCCGTACCTGCTCTGCTCCCGCCCCCGGTCATCTCCGGCTACGACCCGCCGATGGGCGCAATCCCCGCGCTCGGGCAACACACCGAATCCGTACTCACCGAACTCGGTATCCGCAAGGACGAGATCACCGCGCTGCGCGCACAAGGCGCCGTGGCTCCCGCTCATCGCTGATGGGGTCTGTCCAGCCAGCGGCCCCGTCTCACATTCGGTGGTGACGGAGAGAGGTGAGGGTCGTTGACATTCGTGTTTGGGATGTCAAGGAGCTTGTGCAGACGGTGTTGTGGGGTCTGTCCCCGTTGGTCATAGAGGATGTGGTCGACGAGGGCGAGCGGATCGTGGTGCAGGCACGGACCCCGCAGGGCACCGTGGTCTGCCCGGTGTGCGGGGCGTCGTCGGGGCGGGTGCACGGATATCACTCGCGGACGGTGGCCGACGTGCCGGTCGACGGACGGCGGGTGGTGGTCCGTGTGTGGGCGCGGCACTTGGCGTGTCCCACACGCGGCCGTCGGCAGACCTTCCGCGGGCAGATGCCCGGGGTGCTGGAGCGCTACCAGCGGCGCACGGCCCGCCTGACCCAAGCAAGTCAAGGCTGTGGTCAAGGAGTTAGCGGACCGGGCGGGATCACGTTTGCCGGCGGTACTCGCGGCGGGCCTCTCTCGCCACACAGCCCGCGCGCCCTGCCGCGCATCCCGTTGCCCACCGGGCGGACGCCCCGCGTGATCGGCGTCGACGACTTCGCTCCGCGCCGACGGCACCGCTATGCCACCGTGGTGATCGACGCCGAGCCCCATGAGCGGGCCGACGCGCTGCCCGATCGCACCGTCGACACCCTGGAAGCTCGGCCGCGCGAGCATCCAGGCGTCGAGGCCGCGGGACCCGCGTGATTCGCGTTCCTGCCCGAGGGGCGAGCAGCGGGCGTATCCGATGCGGATGTCCGCGCTCGGCAGGTGCAAGTCGATCGGCGCCGGTGGCCGGGTGCCGGGCAGCCACGGCCGGCCCGGGCCGCGGTCGGCCGGGGTCGGCACTGCCCGAAGTGGCCCCCTCAGCCAGTGGCCGGCGGACGCGGGTTTCCTTTCATGGGCCGGGCGGCAGAACGCGAAGGCGAGCGAGCCCACCGGCCCACCTGCGCAGGCTGGTGTGCGTTGGTCACTCAGGGTGTATCGCGGTGCCGGGCCGGTCGGCCTGAGACGCGCCGCCGCTGCGCACGGCGGCAGGGGCATCGACGGGGCGAGCTTCCCGGGTGCCCCTAGCAGAACCCGGCACAGCACCCAACTACCCGGAATTCGGCACACCGAGCCGAACCGCCACAACCACCGCAAGGAGTACCACGTGACCTTCACCCCCACAGCCGGCACCCGCGCGGCCGAGATACTCGACCGCCCGGTCACCGTCAACGGCCTGACCGTCCCCAACCGGATCGCGATGGCGCCGATGACCCGCCAGTTCTCACCCGACGGCATCCCGGGCGAGGACGTGGCGTCGTACTACGCGCGACGGGCCGCAGCCGGCGTCGGCCTGATCATCACCGAGGGCACCTCCCCCGGCCACCCCTCCGCAGGGGACAACGACCGCGTCCCGCGCTTCCACGGCAAGGAGCAGCCGGCGGGCTGGGCGAAGGTGCCGTCGATGCGCAGGCCGGACGGGCCCACGGCGGGGGGCGTCGGGGAACGGGGGCAGTCCCTGCTCGCGGGCCATGCCGATGTGCCACAGCTGCGGCACGATCGTGCCGCCCGCCGCGTGCACGGCGTCGGCGGGGCCTCAACGTCGGCGGTCTCCTCCGCCCGGCGGCTCAGCTTCGACTTAACGCTGATCAGCCCACTCTTGACGCGCGGCGCGGCCTTCACCGCAGCAGCCCCCACCACGACGCCCGCGCCGAGGATCCCCAGGACCGCCTTGTTCCCGGCGAGCAGGACGACCTGCGTGACGAGCGTGTTGTCGTCGTCCCGCGCCAGCGGGCTCTTTCCCCCCCGGAGTACTCGACTGCGAGAGGCGTGTGGGGGAGGGGCGCTGCACCAGCATCAGTTCCCGGATCGAGTCGCCCCAGTTGAAATCCATGACGCAACTGTGGCCAGCACCGACACCCGTCCAACGATCTTTCCGCGAACCTCAGCGGAGCCCCCGGCTGGTGTGCTACCCGACCATGATCGTTCTCACCGATAACCGCGTGGTCGGCACAAGCATGGCTTCAGCCGCAGGCACCTTTAGCGCAGTGGCCGCTGTGAGGCCGTTGCACCGGCCGACAGCAGTCTCTCCGCCAGCGCGCGACAGCGCCTTCCGAGCTCCGGAGGGTCGAGTACCTCGAAGTCGTGCCCCAGCAGGAGTACGTGCATGAGCACGAAGTCGAGGCTGGCGGCGCCACTGAGCACCTCGCAGAGCTCGCTCCCTCGCCGTCGCACGACGGCCGCCGACGCTGGAATCTGCGCGCGCACCGTGTCGGCCGACGCGTGCACGAGGAAGCGCGCCTGGTGCGGGTAGACCCGGCTCGCCACACCCTCCTGCACGTACGTCGCTGCGTCGGGCGCCTCGCGCGGGCAAAAGCGCCAGGTACGTGCGGACGCGTCGGTCATCCGGTCGACACGGAAGCTGCGCCAGTCGTCGCGATCGAGGTCGTAGGCGAAGAGGTACCAGCGCCGGTCGGAGGCGACCAGGCGGTAGGGCTCGACCCGCCGCCGTCGCACCTCGCTCCCGGACGGGTAGTCGAAGCCGACCTCGACCTCGTCGCGGCAGGCTCTGGCCAGCGTCATGAGCACCTCGGGGTCGACCGGTGTGCGGCCTCCGCCGAAGGACTCCACCGAGCCGGAGAGCGCGCGCACCTCGTGCCGAAGCCGGGTGGGCAGTACCTGGTCGAGCTTGGTCAGTGCCCGGAGCGCGGCGTCGCCGGCGCCGGCAACCGCACCACCCGCGCCGGCGAGCAGCGAGACCGCGGTGGCGATCGCCTCCTGGTCGTCGAGAAGCAGCGGCGGCAGGTCCTGCCCCGGGCCGAGTCGGTAGCCGCCGCCGACACCTTGGCTGGCGTACACCGGATAGCCGAGCGTGCGCAGCCGCTCGACATCACGCCGTACCGTGCGCGGCGTGACCCCGAGCCGGTCGGCGAGCTCGGGGCCGGTCCAGACCTGGCGCTGCTGCAGCAGCCCGAGCAGGGTGAGCACCCGCTCCGTCGTACCCCGCTCATCCCCGCTCGCCACGTCCATGCCGCCCACCCTGCCAGAGATAGCGGACCGATCCTGTCCGCCAGAGGTGTCACGGTGGCTCCATGGACGCAGACGAACTCGACTGGAACCGGACGCTGCGCGAGCAGTGGGAGGTCCATTGGAAACATCAGCTCCGAGCCCGGCTCGAGGGCCTCACCGACGACGAGTACTTCTGGTCGCCGGTGCCGGACGCCTGGACCGTGCGGCCGCGCGGCAGCTCGACGGCGCCCATACAGGCCGGCGCAGGGGACTTCACGATCGACTTCGCCTTCCCGCAGCCGGTCCCGGCGGCCTTCACCACGATCGCCTGGCGACTCGGTCACGTCATCGTCGGCGTGCTCGCCGCGCGCAACGCGGCGCACTTCGGCGCGCCGGCGGCGTCGTACGAGACCTGGGAGTACGCCGGCAGTGCGGCCACCGCGCTCGACCAGCTCGAGACCCAGCTCGACATCTGGCTGGCCGGGGTGCGCGGCGTCGGCGACGCCGGGCTCCGGGTACCGGTCGGTGCGAAGGAGCCCTTCCCCGAGGTGCCCATGGCCGATCTGGTGCTGCACATTCACCGCGAGCTGATCCACCACCTGTCCGAGGTCTGCCTGCTGCGCGACCTCTACCTGCACACGAAACCCGCTACGAACGGAGCAACCCGATGAGCCGCCACATCCAGGTCACCTTCGACGCCCACGACCCGCGGGCGCTGTCGTCCTTCTGGCGCGACGTACTGGGCTACGTCCACCCCGGCCCGCCCGGAGTCGACCTGCCCGAGGGCGCCGAACCGCTGGCCGCGTGGGATGACTTCCTCGCGCGGGTCGGCGTACCGGAGGAGCAGCGCAACACGAGATCGGCCATCGAGGACCCGGACGGGCACGGCCCACGGCTGTTCTTCCAGCAGGTGCCGGAGGACAAGGTCGCCAAGAACCGCGTCCACCTCGACGTCCGTGCGGCTCCCGGACTGCAGGGAGAGGAGCGGATGGCGGCACTGGAGGCCGAGTGCGACCGGCTCGTCGCGCTGGGAGCGACGCGGGTACGTCGCCACGAGCCCGCTCCCCCGATGAGCGCCGGCTTCATCGTGATGACCGACCCCGAGGGCAACGAGTTCTGCCTGGACTGACGCAGCTCAGCTGTAGTCGCCGAGCCGCGGCCGGTCTTGACCGCTGCACCGATGTTTCCCGAGGCCGATCGAGGCCGCAGTCGTGCTGGCCGACGACCCCGGCGGACCCCGGCAGGCCGCCAGCCCTGAGCCTGCGGCGACATCAGCGCCGAGGCAGGGGGATGACGCCCATGGCGTTGTACCCCTGCCCTTGATCAGGGCCCGGAGCGCCCCGGTTCTTACGTAGCCACGTCACCGCGTGGTTGAACAGCGCCACCGGCCCCTCGGCGTGCGTCCACGCCCGCCCGTACAGGAAGCCACGGAACTCCCGTCCCCCGCTTCCGGTCGGTGAAGTCTCGGTACCTGAACCGCTGCTGGATCTCCGGTGCGTGCTCGTACGGTGTCCCGCGGCGCTCCGGGTACTGCTTCACGCACGAGGCGTCCTCAATGTCGAGTTGCTCGGCCAGGTACTCCACGACCTCCCACGCCACCGCGAGCGGCTCCTCACCGAGGAAGCGGCCGATATAGCGGACCGTGCAGATCTGCACGGCCATGCCCAGCCGGTGCACGTCCGTACGACGCAGCGCGATCAGATCCCGGTCGTGATCGTCGGACTCTTCGCGGATGTACTCGCGCTCGGACTCGGCCATGTCGGCGAAGAACGCGAAGAGGGCGGCGCCGTGCCCGGACGGGTCGTACACCCCTTGGAGGGGCCGGTGAGGAGTTCGAGCTGGATGTCGTGGTGGCGCAGGTCCTCGGCGATGGTCAGCAGTGCGGCGGCGCCGCGGCCGAGACGCTTCATCTCGTGCACGGTGAAGACCACCCGCTGGTGGGGGACGGCCTTCTTGATGGTGCGGGCGAAGTCCATCGCCTTGACGAACTCGGGCCGGATCTTGACCCGGGCGCTGATCTTCTCCCGAGAACACCGGGTCACATCCCGCCGGGGTGTGGTACTTCGGGGCGACCTTGCCGCCGCGGGTGCGGCAGGTGCTTCCGGCGGGCACCTCACAGGGCGGGGCAATCGAACTGTTCGACGGCGGTGGCCGGACCGGCGGACTCTGGCAAGTCGCAGAACCTATCGCGAAGGGCTTTGTGCGAAAGCTGTTGTGCGAGAGGTTATGAGAACGAAGATCGGGGATAAAACGGACACGGTTCGCCGGGGTCCGCGATCTCTCAGAGCTCATTTCTGCGAACGCGAAGCGTGATGGTTTCCGTGTGGGCCGGGTCAGTCGCGCCGATCACAGGGGCCTGTCATCGCTCGGTTTCCGCAGTCGCCGGCAAGGGTTGCGATCGCCGCCTGAGACCCGCCTGATTCCTCCAACTTGACGTATACCGATATCGGCATACGATGAGTCCATGGCACGAGCGGCGACGACGTCGGACGTCTTCAACGCGATCGCCGAACCGCAGCGCCGGGAGATTCTGGTGCTGCTGCGGGCGGGTGAGCGGTCGGTGACCGAGTTGGCCCAGGAGTTGGGGATGACCCAGCCGGGGGCGTCCAAACACCTGCGGGTGCTCCGGGAGGTCGGGCTGGTGCGGGACCGCAAGGCAGGCAAGCAGCGCCTGTACGGCCTTGACGCCAGCGGGCTGCGACCGGTCCACGAGTGGACCGGCGGGTTCGAGCGGTTCTGGAACGAGAGCTTCGACCGGCTGGACGAGTACGTGCAGGAACTCAAGCAGGCAAAACAGGAGGAGTGACCGATGGCAGCGACAGGACGGGACGAGTCGGCGCAGTCAGCGACGGCCGACCGCGAAATCGTGATCTCCCGGACCATCAGCGCCCCACGGGAGCTGGTGTTCGAAGCGTTCACCGAGGTGCGGCACCTGTCGCGGTGGTGGGGACCGGAGGGGTTCACCACCACCACGCGGTCCTTCGAGTTCCGCGTCGGCGGAGAGTGGGACTTCGTGATGCACGGACCGGACGGGACGGACTACCAAGAGTGGATCACCTGGACCGAGCTCGCCCCGCCGGAACGGATCGCGATGCTCCACGGTGAGACCCGCGACGACCCGAACGCCTTCGAGTCGGTCCTCACGTTCGAGCCCGACGGTGCGGCGACCCGGATCGAGATGCGCACGCTGTTCCCCACCAAGGAGCTGCGCGACGAGGCGGTCGAGAAGTACCACGCGATCGAGGGCGGCCAGCAGACCCTGAGCAACCTGGCTGCGTACGTCACCGAGATCGTTCGGAAGGGAGCGGAGAGCTGATGGCCGGGAAGGTGTTCTTCAGCGTGTCGATGTCGCTGGACGGTTTCATCGCGCCCGAGTCCCCCGAGGAATTGATGGGGCAGCTATGGATGGAACTGCAGCAGTGGATCTTCCCGCAGCGGTTCTTCCGGGAGAACCTGAAGCTCGGCGAGGGCGGCGAGGAAGGGCGCGACAACGACATCGTGCGGGAGACGTTCGAGCGCACCGGCGCGAGCGTGATGGGTAAGCGCATGTTCGACGCCGGCGAGCAGATGTGGCCGGAGGAGGCGCCGTTTCACACGCCGGTGTTCGTCGTCACGCACGAGAAGCGTGACCCCTGGGAGCGGCCGGGCGGGACCACCTTCCACTTCGTCAACGACGGCATCGAGTCCGCCCTCGACCAGGCCCGCGAGGCCGCCGGCGACCGCGACGTCCGCATCGCGGGCGGCGGCGCGACGATCCTGGAGTACGTGAACGCGGGCCTGATCGACGAGTTCTCGATCGCGCTGTCACCCGTGCTGTTCGGCTCCGGAATCCGCCTGTTCGAGGGCGTGGACGCGGGCCGCGTGGCCCTGGAGCCGGTCCACGCGGAGCCCTCCCCAAGGGTGACGCACCTGACCTACACCGTCCGGGAGCGGTAACTGTCCCGAGCTCAGCGCTCTCCAGCCGAGGTCAGCTGCCCGCGGACGGCCCGGCCCGCCCTGGCGGCGACGGCGGATGGCGATACGTACTCACCTATGGGGACGGGGAGCTGGCCATGCACGCCGACACGGTGTCCGAACCGCTGTCCGCAGTGATCCCCGGCCACGACGAACCTCCCAGCAACGAGGACGGCGACGAAGCAGCGTTCGTGGCTTGCTACGAGGCGGCGATCGAGCTGGCCACACCTGGTGCAGACCGGGCTGGTGATCGACGCCACCGAGAACGACGGCTGGTCACCGGAGCAGGTCACCGCCAGGCCCTGGCGGGGAGAGTGACGGCCTTCGTCCGGGTGTGACTACCAGGTCCGCCGCCCGGCCGGACTGTTTCGCGGATATCTGCCCGCGCGGTACACCGGCGCCTCTACCGTCCAGCCCGAACGCTGATCATGGGGGTGGCGGAAGGGGCTGGTGTGGGGCGGAGTCCAGACAGGCTCTCGCCCACCAACTGGGTCTCAGTGAGACCGTGTTCATCGACCGGCGTTGCCGGGATCGTCCGGCCGTCCTGCCCCGGCTGCCACAGAGTCGTACGCATCGACAAACCCCTGGCCGGACAGCGGGTCTGCCGCACCTGCATCGCCCACTCCCGCATCGAGGAGTGCTCAGACTGCGGAGCCCGCCGAGAGCCGGCCACCCGCGACCACCATGGTCGGCCGCTGTGTCCCAATTGCCTGGTTCAACGACCCGGCGAACCTGGAGACCTGCATCAACTGCGGCCGACGCAAGGTCGTGAACACCCGCACGCCCGACGGCCCGCTCTGCTCCAGCTGCCCCTCCCTGCCCACCGTGACTTGCAGCATCTGCGGCGAGGAGAAGCCCTGCGGCACCGCCCGCACCACGGGTCGGCCGTGGTGCCCGGACTGCCAGCGGCGCTCAGCACCGTGCTCGGTCTGCGGATGTGTCGCGGCGGTCGCGTCCGGCACCCTTGACCAGCCCCTTTGCACGGACTGCACTGCCCCGGAGGTCTGGCACACCTGTCCCACCTGCAGCGATCCTGACTACCCGCCCCCGGCCAGTGCGCCCGTTGTCTCATCAACAGGCGCCTCAACGAGCTGCTGGGGTCCCCCGTCCGATGCCCTCCACCCCGGCCTCGAAGCCCTCCGGCACAACATCGCCACCGCCGAGCACCCCATCACCGCCAGGCGGTGGCTGAACAAGCCGTCCGTCTCCCCGGTCCTGTCCGACCTCGCGGCTGGCCGACGAGCACTGACCCACGAAGCCCTCGACGAACTGCCCGACAGCCCGCCCCTCGCTCACCTGCGCCAAGTCCTCGTCGGCGTCGGTGCCCTGTCCGAGCGGGACGAGTACATGGTCCGCCTCGAACTCTTCCTCACCGACCTCCTCACATCCCAGCCAGACCCCGAACAACGCAAAGTTCTGCACCGGTACGCGATCTGGCACCTGATCCGGCGGCTTCGCCGACGCAACAACGGCCGCCCCCTTACCCCGCAGCAGTTCAACTCCGCACGTCAACGCACCCACGCGGCCAACGCCTTCCTGAACTGGCTGACAGCCCACGACCTCACCCTGGCCACCTGCCGGCAAACCGACCTCGACCGCTGGCTCACCGACGACTCCGCCACCTATCGCCACACGGCCGGGCACTTCATCCGCTGGGCCCGCACCAACAAGCTCACCACCATCCACGTCCCCGCCGTCCGCTGGAACGGCCCCACTCAGCCACTCGACGACGAGCAGCGCTGGCACGTCGCCCGCCGGCTCCTGCACGACGACACCCTCAAGCCCGAAGACCGCCTCGCCGGGCCGCATCCACACCGGCGTCGCCGTCGCCTGGCAACGTCTCTCCGCGGGCGACTGGGCCAACTACGCCGCGGAAGTCAGCCACCGCTACTCACCCGGGAGGCAACACGATGCACAGTGACAACCAGCCAGCGAGTCAGCGACCTGTGATCTCACCGGAACGGGCTGCCGAAACGAAAGAGATCATCGACTGCGTCACGCGGTGGGCCGCAGGCCGCCCCGACGTCGTCGGTCTCCTACTTGTCGGATCGTGCGCTCGCAATGCCGCACGGCCTGACTCCGACATCGACCTCGTCCTTCTCACGACTGACGAGTCCCAGTACTCCGACAACGCATGGGCCGTCGAGCTCGCCCTCGGCAAGCTGGTCAGAACCCAGTCGTGGGGACCGATCAGCGAACGACGCTTTGCCACAGCGTCAGGGCTGGAGGCCGAGATCAACATCGGGTCTCCCGACTGGGCACAGACGGACCCGGTGGATCCTGGCACCCGCCGAGTTGTCACCGACGGCGCCCGTCCCCTGCACGACCCGGGCACTGTCCTTGCGTCTCTGATCCGGGCCTGCCAATCGTGACGACCCCGGCGGCAACGGCCGGCTCAAGGGGCATTCGGACAATTCCAATACCCGACGTCACCATTAGCCCCGGTCGCGGACCTGCAGCTGCGCTCGCTGCTGGCCGACTACGTGCCGGCAGGTGGTCCGGTGTCGGAGCAGGAGCTGACCGCGCTCTTCGCTCGGCTGACCCGGGAGAGCGAGGGCATCCAGGACCTCGACGAGCAGTTGGTGACCCGGTGACCCGCCGCGGCCGCGCGGCTGCCCTTCCCAGAGGGCCGCACCAGCGGCCGACGGTGTTGGAGGAGGGCGGCCTGGTGGTGACCCACCGGGACGTGCAGGGAAGGGTGCGGGTCTACGACTTCGGGACGTTCCCGGTGCCGGAGCCGTTGCAGCACTCGCTGGCCACGCTGTTCGCCGCCAAGTGTGCCCCGGGCGGCGGCTGGGACAGTGTCGAATCCAGCGAGGGCAGCTGGTACCTGGTGCGCCCGTTCGCGGAGTTCCTCAGCCAGCTGGACGACGTGCCCGTGGACGTGGATCGGCTCACGCCCGGGCACTGGCAGGCGTGGCGCCTGAGCCTGCCACCATCCTCGAACGGGTACTCCAAATACGGCACGGTGGCCTTACTGCTGCTGCTTTGGACGGCTATTGAAAGGCTGGGTGTTGGTGTGGAGATGCGGGCCTTACATGGCGACGACGGCGGACTTGCCGCCATCGACGGTGAGGGAGACCCCGTAAATGTAGGACGCGCGCGGCGAGACCAAAAAGCGGATGGCTTCGGCGATCTCCTCGGGCGCTGCGCCACGACCTGCGGGCAGTGAGGCAACGAAACCGCCGTAACCTTCTCGGTAGGCTTCATTAGCCGGGGTGATCACGAAGCCGGGATCGACGGAGTTGACCCGTACACCGCGCGGGCCGTACTCCGCGGTCCAGGACTTCGTCAGCATGCTGATAGCGCCCTTCGAGGCCTGGAAGGCGCTGGTGCCGTTGGGCGCCATGTTGGTGCTCATGCTGCCGATGTTGATGATCACGCCGCGGCCTCGTGTGGCCATCGCCGGCGCGAACGCCCCGACCAGCATGTAGGGCGCCTTCACGTGGGTGTTGAACGCCGCGTCGAACATTGCCTCGCTTGTGGCCTCAGTGGGCGCGAACCCGCCTCCACCAGCGTTGTTGACCAGTACCTCAAGAGCCGCGTCACCGATGGTGTCACCGACCTGTGCGATGAGTGTGCGGACCGCGCTCGGGTCGCTCAGGTCGGCGAGGAGATCGACCGCATGCCCGCCCCTGGCCTCGATCGACTCACGGACCTCGGCCGCGCGCTCCTTGCTACGGCCGGTCACGATCACCGAGTAGCCATCCTGGGCGAGGCCGATAGCGGTCTCGCGGCCGATGCCGCTGGTGGAGCCCGTGATCAGGGCCCACTCACTTCTCGCGGCCGGGTTCTGGGACATGGCACTCATGCAGATGCCTCCTGCTCGTAGTCGACGTCAACTCCGAAGAACATCTTGACTGTAGGTCATCAGCTCGCGGTGCTGCGACGGCAGATCAACCATCCTGCCCTCCAGCCGGCTGACCGGTTCCTGCTGGCCGCGTTGTCGCGGATGCTGCCCCAGACGCGCTGGAACACCTTCATGGTGACGCCCGCGACGTTGCTGTGTGTGCTCACCTGCGGTGAGCCGCTTCTCGCCCGCTCGCGAACACCATGAGACTCACGCGCCGCCGCCGCGCCGGATACCACGCGATCAGAGCAGCCAGCACCAGAGGCAGAGGTTGATTCCATCAGGACCCTAAGCACCCGCCCCAGACCAGAACGCCGACCCATTCAGACACTTCCAATATCCGACGGTGCCGTTAGACAGGACAAGAACTACGCGGCCTACGTCGCCGAGTACGGCGAGCCCCGCCGATAGCGTCACGGATAGGCGTCACCGCGTGACGCCCACTGAACGCGAACGTTTTGCTCATCCGTCAGAAAAAGGACGGATCTTCCGCCTCGGAGACCGCGTCCTGCAGATCCGCAACCAGCCCCACCGCGGAACAGGCGGCGTCTTCAACGGATCCACCGGCACCATCACCGCCATCGACACCCACTTCCACCAACTCGCCGTCACCTTCACCGACGGCGAATCCATCCCCTACCTCTTCACCGGCCTCGACGAACTCATCCACGCCTACGCCCTGACCGTCCACCGCTCCCAAGGCAGCGAATACCCCTACGTCGTCATCCCCCTGACCACCTCCGCTGGCCAACTCCTCCAACACAACCTGCTCTACACCGCCGTCACCCGAGCCAGACGCGGCATGGCACTCGTCGGTCAAGCCACCGCTGTGCACCACGCCCCGGCCAACACTCACACCCGACGCCGCTTCACCGCACTCGAGCATCGCATCCACCAAAGAACCGCAGTCACGCCCCAGTTGCCCGTCATTCACACCGTTGGACAACTCGCCTTGAGCTCGTGCCTTGGCCGGCAGGAAGGCGGAGACCGTACTGGACCGTTCCCTGATCGACGACGGGACCATATGCCGCGCGTCGTGCCCGGCGAAGGGGGAGTGTCAGGGCTGTGCGCTGGCGCTTTACCAGATGACGGGCAGTGCCATCAGGCCGCGCCGGTGGAATGACGGCGCCCAAGCCAGGTTGCCCGGAGGTACTGCCAGTTGCAGATCGGGGAAGCGTTTCAGGAGGCTGGTCAGGGCGATCTCGCTCTCCAGACGCGCGAGGGGTGCACCGAGGCAGTAGTGGATGCCGTGGCCGAAGCCGAGGTGGGCGGGAGTGCGCTCGGGACGGAAGCGGTCCGGCTCTTCGAACTGGCCGTCGCGGTTGGCTGAGATGAGAGAGACCCAGACCCGTCCGCCCGCCGGAATGTCGACTCCGCCGATCGTGAGGTTCTCAAGGGCAAAGCGTCGCACGCCCAGTGTGGAAGGCGGATTCCAGCGCAATGTCTCTTCCAGGACGGCGCGGACAGGTGTGTGCCCGTCGCGGACCGCAGCCATCACTTCCGGGTGGAGCAGCAACGCCAGGGTGGCGTTGCCGATGAGGTTAACCGTGTTGTCGTAGCCCGCGAACAGGATCAGGAACGCCATCGCAACCAGCTCGGATTCGCTGAGGCTGTCGCGCTCGTCGTGCGCCTCGATCATGGCGGTGAGCAGGTCGTCGGTCGGGCGGGCCCGTTTAGCGGCGATGATTCCGAGGAGGTAGTGGTGCATTTCCCGCATCGCGGTTCGGGACTCCACGGCTGCGTCGGGGGCAGGACCGAGCAGGCTGTTGGTCCACGTGCGGAAGTCTCGGCGGTCCTGGGCTGGGATGCCGAGCAGTTCGCAGATGACAACCATGGGCAGTGGATTCGCCAGGGCCTGCATCAGGTCCGCCGGCTGGTCGGTGGTGGCGTTGAGGAGTTCGTCGGTGCTGGCCTGAATGCGCAGCCGGCGGTTTTCGACGTGGCGGGCGGTGAACGCCTTGGCGACCAGGCGGCGCAGCCGTGTGTGGTCGGGCGGGTCCATGTTGAGCAGATGTGCGTCCAACTCTGGCGGCATGGACGACTGGTAGCGGCCGACGGTGCGGGCGTTGGCCTTGTCCAGCGAGAGGCGCGGGTCGGTGAGAGCAGCGCGCACGTCCTGGTACCGGGTGATGACCCACACCGGAGCGCCGTCGGGGGTGGTGGTGCAGTGCACAGGGCTGGCTTGACGCAGACGGTCGTATACGCCATGAGGGTCGGACATGAGGTCGCTGTCGAACAGGGTTGTTGGTGGCGATGTGGGGCTCATGCTTCGTTCACTCCCGCAGCTACGGTCCTCGGGCCTACAGCGGCTTCCTCGGCCAGGTTTGAGCGCTGGTACGCCTTTGCCACACGGATGAGCCCATCCCGCTCAACGCGCATGTCGCCAGCTGCTGGGCCGTGTGGCACGTCAGCGGTGTCTCTTTGGCTGTCTCCGGCTTCCCGCGCTTGAAGCGCGGCCTTGATCTGTGCTGCCTCCGCGACCGCCGAAGATGGCACCAGTAGCCACAACCTTCAAGCCCCGCGCTCCCAGAAGCAAGCACGCCGTATCGCTGAACTGGAGCAGGAACAGGAATCTCTCCACGCGAGCACCGACGCTTCCCGGCACAGCAACCCTGCTGTCCAAGAACGATCGCGGAAACTCGACGCAGCTGTCCAGGAACGGTCTTTCTGATCGGTGGTGGGTGGTCTGGCCTGCGTTGATCAGTTTGTGGTGTGTTGAGCTGCCCCGAGTTTCGTAGAGTCCGGTGATCTTGTTTCAGGCGGACTGCGGGGTGGCTTCCTGTTGTCGCCACCACTCGCGTTCGTACTCGGCGGGCGGTGCGTAGTCGAGGGCGGAGTGGAGCCGTTCCTCGTTGTACCACGTGACCCACTGGAAGATCGCCCGCTCGACCTGGTCAACGTCCCGCCACGGTCCTTGCATCTCGATCAGCTCGGCCTTGAAGGTGCCGTTCAGCGCCTCGGCCATCGCGTTGTCGTAGCTGTCCGCGACCGAGCCGACCGAGGCTGAAGCCCCGATCTCGGACAGCCTCTCGGTATACCGAATTGATACGTATTGCGACCTGCGGTCGCTGTGATGAATGAGGCCGGAGTCCTTCTTGATCCGGCGTCTCCACAACGCCATCTCCAGTGCGTCCAACGGCAGTTCGGTCCGCATGTGGCTCGCGACCTGCCAGCCGACAATCATCCGCGAGTACACGTCCAGGACGAACGCCACGTACGCCCAGCCGGACCAGGTGCGCACCTACGTCATGTCCGCCACCCACAGCTGATCCGGCCGCGAGGCCGTGAAGTCGCGGTCGACCAGGTCCGGCGGCCTGGGTGCCGACGGCTCCGGCACCGTGGTGCGGCGACGCTGCCCGCGGATCACGCCCTCCAGGCCCAGCTCACGCATCAGCCGCTCGACGGTGCAGCGTGCCACAAGAACGCCCTTGCGTCGCAGCGCGCGGGTGATCCGGCGGACACCATAGGTGCCGCCGGACTCAGCATGGACCTGCAGCATGGACCTGTTCGATCAGCGGCATCAGCTGCTCGTCGCGCAGTCGGCGGGTCGACTTCGGCCGCTTCTTGCGCGCGTAGTACGCCGACTCCGACAGCCCCAGCACCCGGCAGGCGAACCCGACCCCGAGACCCTTGTCCTTGAGGTGCTCGATCACCTGGTCGGCCTCGTCCGGGGACGGTCGAGTTCGGCCGCAAAAATGCGCTCGCGGCTTTGAGGATCTCATTCGCCCGCCTCAACTCCGCTACTTCTTCGCGGAGTTGCTTCAGTTCCTCGTGCTCGGCGGTGGTCAGCCGGTCGTCGCGTTCGTCGGCGTCCGCCTCGGCCTGGCGACCCCAGCCACGCAGGGCTTCCTTGTGGATGCCCAGGTCTTTGGCGACATGCGCGATCGGCCGGCCCGTGGTGCGGACCTCGCGGACGGCCCGCTCGCGGAGCTCGTCCGGGTATTTACGTGGTGCTGGCACTGCTCGTGGTTCTCCCTCGGCCCAGGATCATAAGCCTGGCTTCAGGGACTCCACGAATCCGAGGTCGGCTCACACACAACACCAAGATCAAGACAGACCTAACGGAGTCCTACTAGCGAGTTGCCATCTGGCGGCAGTCGGCCTGGCTACTTTGCGCCACTTTCTTTGTTTGGGCCTAGTAGATTGTCGCAGCTAATTTTTGGGATAGAGGTGGCGCAGTTTGATGCGTGCGTCGTGGGTGGTGAACTGCCAGTTCACTTGACGTTGGTCGGTGTTGGTGGCGTTCTGCCAGGCTGAGAGTTCGGTGTTGAGGATGCCGAGGTCGCTGATCCGGCGGTCGAGGCATTGCCGGGTCAGCGCGGAGAGTTCGATCTCGGCGATGTTGAGCCATGACCCGTGCCTGGGCGTGTGGTGGATCTCGAGGCGTTGGGCCAGGGCGAATGCCTCTTGTGGTTCGAATGCCTCGTACAGCGAGGCGATGCTGTGGGTGTTGAGGTTGTCCATCACCAGCACCACGGTCTCGGTGTCGGGGTAGTCCACGCTCAGTAACTGCTTGACCTGGCCGGCCCAGTCGGTCCGGGTCCGCTGGGACAGTGCCTGAACACGGCGCCACCCGCGCAGGGGTTCGGTCCACACGAAGATGGAGCACGTGCCGCAGCGGATGTACTCGCTGTCCTGGCGGGCGTCGTGACCGGGGTGTGCCGGGAGCGGGTCGCGGACATGATCGAGGAGCTGGTAGGGCTTCTCGTCCATGCACACCACCGGACGTGCCGGGTCGTAGGGCCGGGCATAGACGGCCAGCACGTCTTCCATCCGGGCCGCGAACTCCGCGTTCGCTCGTGGCGGGATGGTCCAGCACTTTCTCAGGTGAGGGCGCAGTTCCGTTTTTTTAAGACCCGCCCGATGGTGGAGTGGTCCAGATCGGGGATGTCCTCGGCCAGCGCGACGTGCTTCTCCAGCAGCCGCAGCGACCACCGGGTATGGCCCTGGGGTGGCTGTGAGCACGCCATCGCGATCAGCCTGGCTTCGACCTCGCCGGTCACCGGCGAGGGCACCGGTGGCAGGTCGCGCTTCTTCCGCGCGATCGTGGCGTGCACATCGCCACCGGTCTCGGCGAAACGCTTGGCGACCAGCCGTAACGTCTCACCGGAAACGCCGAGCCGGGCCGCGATTACCTCCTTGGAATCCACCTCACCCACCGAGGTGTCCAGCGCGAGCAGCACCCGGGCCCGCATGATCATCGAGGCCCCACGAACGCCCGTCGTGGTCACCCGGACCAGCTCCTCGCGATCCTGCGGTGTCAACCTGACCGGTCGCTTCTTCTGTGAACCCATGACAACAGTCCTGTCCGGCAAAAGAGAAGGCGGAACCCACCAGACGCCAGCCTCCCACCAGACACACCACAATTAAGCAGCGACGCGCTACTAGCGGTGGTTTGTTGACATCGGGTCGGGACCGCAGTAGAAGGACGAGGAGGGGTGTGTGATGACCGCTCGTCGTCCGTGTCCGCCGGCTCCGGGACCGCTGGAGCAGTACGCCGTCGGCTTCGATGATCTGTTTGACTCCCTGGCTCAGCGTCGGGGTTTTCGTCAGTACCTCACGGGGTTGCTGGCGCCGCGCGAACGGAACAAAACGCTGACATGCCTGGCCGGGGCCGAGCCGGTAGCGGGAGCCCAGCACCCCGCAGTGCAGCGGCTGCAGTTCTTCCTCTCCGAATCCCCCTGGGAGCACGAGCGGATCAACGCCCGTCGTCTTGAGCGGTTACTGGATGATCCGCGCACCGCTCCGCATGCCGGTGGAGTGCTGGTCATCGACGACTCCGGCGACCGGAAGGACGGGACCGCGACCGCGAACGTGGGCCGGCAGTGGCTGGGCCGATACGGCAAGACCGACAACGGTGTCGTCACCGTCACCACATTGTGGGCGGACGAGCGACTGTACTACCCGCTGCACGCCGTGCCCTACACCCCCGCCCGCCACTTCCCCAAGGGCCGCAGCGATCCGGGCTTCGCCACGAAACTGCAGATCGCTGCCGCTCTCGCCCGCCGGGCCACGGAGGCCGGAGTGGACTTCCGCGCGGTGGCGGCCGACTGCGCCTACGGCGACCAGGACGGCTTCCGCGGCGAACTGGCCACCGCCGGGCTGCCGTTCGTGATGGCCCTCAAACGGCGCCGCGGCACCTGGGCCTACGGCCCCGATGCCCACACCCCGGTCGACGCCGCCCGGGAACTGGCCTGGCACGGCCCCGACCGGCCGGGCGACTGGACGACGGTGACCCGCACCTTCCGTGACGGCCACACCACCACCTGGTGGGCCGCCGACGCCTCCCTGGGCTGGTGGGGACCGGACGGCACCACCCGGCTGGTGGTGGCCACTACCCACCCGGACACCCTGCCGGAGAAATCCACCTGGTACCTGGCCACCAACCTGCCCCGCCCCAACTCGACACGCCAGGCCGACAGCCCCCACCCGGCCGCCGACCTCGCCGAGATCGTGCGGATCTACGGCATCCGCAACTGGATCGAGCAGAGCTACAAACAGGTCAAGGACGAACTGGGCTGGGCCGACTTCCAGGTCCGCACCGACCGCGCCATCCGCCGCCACCAGACCCTGGTCAACTGCGCGTTCTCCTTCTGCTGGGAAGCCGGACTGCCACCGACTCCCGCCAACCGGCTGGCCCGGCCAGAGAGGGGGCACCCGATCGCACCACCCGGCACGCTGGCCCCAGGCCCTACGTGCCGTCCGCAGCTGGCTGACCCCCACCATCATGCTGCAACGCTGGTGGAAAGCCTGGTCCAGCACGCCCCCACCAGCAGAGTTACAAAACCTGATCAACGCAGTCAGCACCGGCCGACCACTCAGCCACCACCTCCCACTCCCGCCTTAACAAACCACCGATAGTCTCCCGGGTGATCTCCAAACGGGACAGCACCGCCTCCTGCTCGGCGAGGCGTCCGGTCAACTCCTCAAGCTGAGCGCGCAGTTCCCCGATCTTCTCCCGCGCGGCAGCCTCCCGCCGCTCGATCTCCTCCAGCCACGACACCATCGCCGCCACCCCCGGAACCCGGCCACCCGAGACCACGACGATCGAGCAACCAACCCCCGGTCAGCAACCACACAGGTCAAAGCTCCCTACAGAAGAGCCGCACCCATCTCACTTTCCCCTCCCGTATCCGCACCGGTCCCCGCAAGGGCGAACTGGTCTGGGGCCCGCTCAAGCACTGGCAGGTCCTCAACGTCCTCCACAACCCGCTCTATGCAGGGGCGTTCTGTTACGGACGGCGCAAAGTCGAGCGCAGTGCCGACGGCAGGACCCACATCCGGCTGCTGCCCCGCGAGCAGTGGGACACCCTCATCCAAGATCACCACGAGGGCTATGTGACCTTCGCCCGGTGGGAGTCGAACCAGACCGCGCTCGCCGCGCAGGCCGCCTCCCGCGGCCTGGAGCGGACCGCGACCGCACCGCGCGAGGGGCCCGCGCTGCTGCAGGGCCTGGTGATCTGGGGACGCTGCGGGAGGCGCATGACCATCGCCTATCACCTGCGGCAAGGCCGCGAGGTCTCCGACTACCGGTGCATGACCCACGCCATCCAAAACGGCGGCACAGTCTGCCAGCGCATCCCCGGCCCCGGCATCGAACAGGCCATCGCCACCCTGCTCCTGAAAGAACTGACCCCGCTCGCCGTCGAAGCCGCCCTGAAAGTCACCGACCGCCTCGCCGCCCAGGCCGCCGAGGCCGACCGGCTGCGTTCCACCCATCTCCAACGCGCCCAGCACCGCGCCGACTTGGCCAAACGCCGCAATCTCGCGGTCGATCCGGACAACCGTCTGGTCGCCGACAGCCTGGAAGCGGACTGGAACACGGCCCTGCGCGAGGTCGCCGCAGCCTGCAAAGACATCGAACGCGCCCGCACCGAGGCCGAACCCGTCAACGAGGCCCTGCGGGAGAAACTTGCCCACCTCGCCGGCGACGTGCACCGCCTCTGGCACGATCCGGGCACCCCGATGCGGGAACGCAAACGCATCGCCCGCCTGCTGATCACGGACGTCACCCTCACCAAGGCCGAACGGATCACCGCCCAGGTCCGGTTGTCCGGCGGCCGGCACCACACCCTCGACCTGCCTCTCCCGCTGGGCGGCGGGAAACTGTGGCAGACCCCGAAGCCCATCGTCGCCGCCATCGACACCCTCCTCGAGGACCACACCGACGCGGAGATCGCCGACATCCTCAACCAGCGCGGCCTGACCAGCGGCAAGGGGCTGCCCTTCCATCGCCTCCTGGTCCGCGACATCCGCCAGGACTACCAGCTCACCAGCCGTTTCGACCGGCTGCGGGACCGTGGCCTGCTGACCGCCCACGAACTGGCCGAACTCCTCGGCGTCAGCGTCCCCACCGTCTGGAAATGGCACCGAGCCGGACTGCTCGAGGGCGAGAAGTACAACGACAAGAACGCCTGTCTCTACCCCCACCCGGGACCCAACCCGCCCCGCGTCCAGCAAGGCGTACGCCTCAACCACCGCCGACCAGCAACAACGACCTCAAAGTGAACCCGATAGGAGAAGAGGAGCAGTGTGATGACAAGTGCTTGTCCACGCAGTCCCCGACCGAGCCCATGGAGGGCAGCAGCCCAGAGGCGCGGGCCCGTTCCGTGAAGGCCCAGGAGCCGAACTGTGGACGCCGTGATCGGAATGGATGATGGTGCTGCCCGGCTGCGGGCGGCGGTTGCTGATGGCCATGCTCAGCGCGTTGGTGACCAAGGCCGCGTTCGGTGACGCGTCGATGGACCAGCCGACTACCCGGCGGGAGGTGTCCAGGACGACGGCGCAGTACACCTCGCCCTCCAGCGTGGCGTGTTCGGTGATGTCGGTGACCCACAACTGATCCCGGGCCTGACGGGTGAAGTTGCGGTTGACCGGGTCGGCCACCGAGGGGGTTTCGGGCCGGGGTCGGCGGGTGCGGTTTCCGGGCAGGCCGTGCAGTCCGGCCCGTCGCATGAGCATCGGTACGGCGCCATGGTGCACGTGAATGCCTGATCCCAGCGCGAGTTCGGCGTGCACGCGGCGGAAGCCGTAGGTGCCGCGGGAGGCGGCGTGGATGCCGAGGATGGCCTCGGTCAGCCAGGCGTGCCGCACCGTGCGGGCCGAGGGCGCTCGCTCTCTCCAAGCGTAATAGCCCGACTCCGCCACGTGCAGCACCCGACAGGCCCGCTCCACCGAATGTCCCTCGCCGGCCATCACCCGGATGGCTTCGAACCGCCTTTTGGAGAGGTCGCCTCGCCAAGCAGCTCCGTGGCCCGGCGGTTGATGGCCAACTCCGCCCTGAATGTGAGACAGGGCCGGTCGGTTTACAGTCCCGACGGAGGGAGTTCCGGGGCGCGGCGTTCGACGGCGCGCGAGCACCCCGCCCCGGCTCGCTCACGACGCCGACGGCTCGGTCACACGGGTCACCCAGCGTCGGTTCTCGTCGAGGGCCAGGGGCCTGCCCTCGATGGCCCGGTCGAGCACAAGGGTGTCGACGTACTGATGCACCGCTGCCAGTCGGCCGTCACGGACCCGGTTGACGTGGGCAAAGGGCGACGAGAACTCGGTGTTGCTGGCACGAGTGGTACCGACGTAACGACCGAGCGAGATCACGGTATCGCCGAACTCAAGGAACTCGTCGACCTCGACCTCGATGTGGGACCACGCCTCGAATGAGGCCGGGTAAAAACCTTCGAAGAGGTCGACATGTCCGTGGTAGCGGCCTCCGGCCGGAAAACCGGGAGCGATGTTGAAGTCGATCTCCGGGTCGGTGAGGGTGCGTGCGGCCTCGAAGTCACCGGTGGCGAGGGCGGCGTAGTAAGCACGTACGACGTCGGCGTTGGACATGGTGCGCTCCTTATTCGTTCGGATCGGACGGATGGCGATAAAGGGTCTGGGCGGGTCCTGGCGTCACCAGGAGCGAGGGGCAGCGTGTCGTGATGAACGGTTCCGGCCCCGATCCCGCCGTCGAGCTGCCCCATGAGGGGTTCAAATTTTGTACCGCTCGGTTGCGTCGTCACGCTAGCAGACCGCATACCGATCGGTAAAGAATTGTCGTACCGGGCGGTAAGGTGGAGTTCATGAGTGTTGACGAGCGGCGCGGCAGGGGACGGCCGCGGAGCTTCGACGAGGGCGACGCCCTAGACCGGGCGATCCATGTCTTCTGGGCGCACGGCTATGAGGGCGCCTCTCTGAGCGAGCTCACCGGCGCCATGGGCATCAACAAGCCGAGTCTCTACGCCGTCTTCGGCAGCAAGGAAGAACTGTTCCGGCGCGCCGTCGCCCGCTACGGGGAGACCTACGCGGCGCGCGCACTGGCCACTCTGGAGCAGCCCACCGCGTACGCCGTCATCGAGAGCTACTTGCGCGTCGCCGTCGACGCCTCCACCAGCGGCGGCCACCCGCCCGGTTGCCTCTCCATCCAGGGCGGCCTGTCCAACTCACCGGCGAACAGCGACATCTCCGAGATTCTGACCGACTACCGGGCGGCCATAGAGGGCGCGCTCGCGAAGCGCCTGGCCCGGGCGGCAGAGGAGGACGACCTCGCGCCCGGCACCGACATCGCGGCCCTGGCCCGCTTCGCCGCGACCCTCAGCCAGGGCCTGGCCGTCCACGCCGCGGCCAGCGCCGACCGCGAGGATTTGCACGCCTCGGTGGACATCGCAATGCAGGCCGTCGCCGCGTACACATCCCGCAGGCGTTCAACATCTGGCAGGTGCGCAGAGCCCCATAGTTGGTGACGTTGCGTGAGCATAGGTACTCGGGCAGGGCATGACTGTGCTGGGTGGCAGCGCAGCAGGTCGTGGATGTTCTGGTCGGTGCCGTCATCGCGCCACTTGGTGAAGTAGTACATCACCGCACCGCGCGGCGGCAGGTCGTGCGGAAGCAGGTCCCACTGGCAGCCGGTACGGCCCTGGTAGAGGAGCGCGTTGACGATCTCCCGCATCTCGTACCGGCCCTGGTGAACGCTGACCGAGCGGTGTGCGGCCTTCCATGCGGCGATCATCGGCTCGACAAGCGCCCACTGCTCGTCCGACAGGTCGGTCTTGTAGGGCTTGCGCTCGCTCACGGTGTCCAGCACGGCACACCCGAGCCCGCCGACCGGCCGGGATACCGTGCTGCCACACATGCAGGTGACGGCAAATCAGCTATGCACTTACATACCGCCCTCTCAGGTGTATTGCCCTTTGAGGTTGGGGACGCGGTTGGCGGGTGGTTGGCTGTTCAGTGCCGTGTGGCGGCGGTGGTGATTGTAGGTGTGCGGCCATTCGCTGAACGCCTGGCGTCGTTCGTCTGCCTGGAGGCGGCTGCGGCGGGGTGGGTGGTCTGTCAACGCACTGAGCGGAGCGAGTAACTCTCATCGCTGGCGGGTGAGTTCATGGTGGTGCCTCACCCACCATGTTCCACCATCCCGCGATCTCCGAGGAGTGGTCGGTCGGGCGGCCGCTCCTCGGCGTCCGGTCAGACGGCGGCTTCGGGCGGCAGGTGATCGAGCGGTCGCTGGTAGATGGACCGGATCTCGTCCTGGGAGAGATCGTCCTGGCCGGTCAGGTCCACCTCGGGGTACTGGTAGCGGAAGGCGTAGCCGCCGGGCGGCAGATGGCAGATCTCCCACCAGTTGCCGTCCAGGTCCTGCAGGTAGAACGAGAACGTGCCGTGCTGGTTGACCGGCTTGGTGAGTTTCTTGATCCCGTACTCCGCCTTGACCTTCAGGAGTGCCGCGTGCGCCTGGCGCACTTCTTCCTCGCTGGCCAGGTCGATGCCGTTGTGGTTCATCAAGGGCATCTCCTGGTCGCTGCCCGGGGTCTCGACCACGGCGTAGCAGTGGTCGCTGCCCAGGCGCGCGAACAGTGCCATGGGCGCCTGCTGTGCGACGTCGAGGCCGAGCACCTCCTCGTAGAAGCGGCGGGTAGCCGCGATGTCACGGCATTCGAGGGTGCCGTGCGACAGGAAGCGCGTGTTCAACAGGGGCGGCTTGGTGGATCGGTGGGTTATGCCGGGCATGAGGTGTCACTCCTCGATTCGGAGGGGTAGTGGGAGGGGGTCGTCAGAACGCGTTGGGCAGAGCGGGGTCCGGTGACGGGCGAGGGCCGGCCACGGGGGTGGCGGCCGTGACGGCTTCCCGGTAGGCCCGCAGCCGGTGCGGACTGTTGACCAGCAGTGCGGCGGTCATCCGGCCCGCCCGGCTGTAGACCACGACGCATCGCCGTCGGGTCAGATCGCCCTCGGTCACGCTCACCAGGTCGCCGGGGCGCGGGTGACCGACCAGCTGGAGCTTGCAGTCGTACTGGTCGGACCAGAACATGGTGGTCTGGGTGAAGGCCGGTGGCGTGCCGTTCTCGGCGAGTAGCGTGGCGGCGGAGGTGTCCCCCTGGCGCATGGCGTTGTCCCAGTGCTCCAGGCGGACCCGGGCGCCGTCATGGTGATGCGGCCAGCGCGCCACGTCCCCGGCGGCCACGATCCGGTCGGCTACGGCCAGGTCTGGCCCGCACAGCACGCCGTCCCGCAGCGCCAGCCCGCTGCCGAGCAGCCAGTCGGTGGCCGGCCGGGCACCGACACCGACCACCACGACATCTGCCGGCACCACCTCACCGTCGGCCAGGCGCACGCCGGTGACCCGGTCGCGCCCGGTGAACCCGGCCACCTGGGTACGCAGGCGCAGCAGAGTGCCGTGATCGCGGTGCAGGCCGACCAGGGCCGTGCCCACCTCCGGACCGAGAACCGGTTCCATCGGCGCGGCGGAGGCCTCGATCAGCGTGACGTCCAACCCCAGGGTCCGGCAGGAGGAGGCGACCTCGCTGCCCACGAAACCGGCCCCCACGATCACCACGCGCGGCTTGTGGGCCAGATCCGCGCGAAGGGCGATGGCATCGGCGACCGTTCGCAGGACGTGGACCCCGGGCGGCGTGCGCATCGGCAGTGTTCGGGGGATCGCTCCCGTGGCGATGACCAGACCGTCCACCGCATGGGTGCGGTCGCGACCGCCGTCGCTCAGACGCAGCCGCCGCGAAGCGAGATCGAGGCCGGTCGCCCGCACCCCGAGCTCGACGCGAACATCCTCGGCTGTCGCGGCCAGGCGGATGTCGTCCGGCTGGAGGGCGGCAGAGGTCAGGAAGCTTTTGGACAGGGCGGGTCGTTGGTAGGCCGCCTCCGGCTCGGCACCGAAGACCGTGATCGGCCCTTCGAAGCCGCGCCTGCGCAGCGCGCGAGCGGCGCTCAGGCCGGCCGCTGAGGCGCCGACGACCGAGACGTGACGCAGTCGTTGCCTGGCCATGGAGTTCAGTCGTCCGTGACGGACAAGGCCTGCAACGGGCAGCTGTGTACTGCCTGCAGGACGTCGTCGAGCTGATCGGGCGACGGTGTCTCGACGAGCACGACCAGCCGGCCTTGTTCGTTGAGTTCGAAGACCTCGGGGGCGAGCCCTGTACACAACGCGGTGTCCCGGCAGGCCTCGCGATTGACACTAACTTTCATCCCTTTTCTCCCTTTGTGCTCTCACGGGCGATGACCGGGTTGTGGAGCCGGCCCAGGCCGCCGACGGTGATCTCCACCAGGTCGCCCGGTCGTAGAAACCTGCCGCGGGGCAGGCCCACCCCCGCGGGAGTACCAGTGGCGACCAGGTCGCCCGGCTGAAGCGTGACCAGGGCGCTCGCTGCCGCGACGAGTTCCTGCACCCTCTGGATCATCTCTTTGGTATTGCTCGTCTGTTCCCGACGGCCGTTCACCGTCAGGACGATGGGAAGGTCGTGCGGGTCGGGTACCAGCCACTCCGGTGTGACACCGGGGCCGGTCGGACAGAAAGTGTCCTGCCCTTTGGACGCCAGCCAGTCCCAGGCGAACGCATCGTGGAAGGCATCGGTCCGGCGGTGCGGTCCACGGGCCGAGACGTCGTTGACGATGGTGTAGCCGGCGATGTGGGCGTCCGCCCGCTCCGGCGGGATGTCGCGCCCGGCCCGGCCGATCACCACACCGAGTTCGGCTTCCCAGTCCACCTGCTGGGACTCGTCGGCCGGGATGACGATGGCGTCGCCGGGGCCGATCACTGTGGTGGTGGGGGGCTTGAGGAAGAAGAACGGGGTGACTTCGCCCGACGCGTCGCCCGCCATTTCCTCCAAATGATCACGGTAGTTGGAGCCGGAGCACAGGACGGCCCGCGGGTAACGGACCGGCGCGAGGATGCGTGCGCCGAAGATCGGGGTGGCCTTGCCGGGCTCGTAGGAACGCAACTTCGGCGCCAGTACGTTCCAGTCCTGCAGGACCTCGAACAGCCCGGGGTAGCCCCACAGTGCGGGAACCTCCCACAGGCTGTCCCCGCTCAGTGCGGCGCAGAAGGTGTTCCGTCCAGCGGTGTCGGCGGTGACCAGCGACCATGCCGCTGGACCGTGGTGCTCGTGTGCGGCCATGGCTCCATTCGAAGCCGGACGCCGAGTCGGCGTCCAACACCCTTGAGCGGCCGGTAACAGTCATCTACTGTTACCGGATGGTGGACCTCGATCTACGATTGGTGCGCTACGCGGTCGTACTTGCCGACGAGCTGCACTTCACCCGCGCCGCCGATCGCCTGATGATCGCCCAGCAGACGCTGTCGGCGCAGATCAGCAGCTTGGAGAACCGGCTGGGTGTCACGCTGTTCGTCCGGGATCGGCGGCATGTGGAACTCACCCCGCAGGGGGAGCTGTTCGTCCGCCGGGGACGGGAGTTGCTGGCTGAGTCCCACGATCTGCTGGCGGAGGTACGCGAGAGCGCCCCGCCGCTGCGCCTCGATGTGATTACGGAAGGTCTCACCTCGGGCATCGTCGCCCGGGAACTGCTCCCGCGACTCACCGGTGTCACGTTGCAGGTCGTTCAGGGACAGGGGTTCGCCGCGACGGTGACGGCCGTGTCCGAGGGCCGGGTGGATCTGGCGTTCGGGCGGGTGCATGGGATGGGCAAGCCACTTCCCGCGAACTTGCGGTCCCAGCTGGTGCGGTGGGAGCCCGTGGGCATCGTTCTGCCCGCCGACCATCCACTGGCCGAACGGGCGCAGGTACCGATGGGCGAACTGGCCGGGCATCGCCTCGTGCTGCACACGGCTGAGGAGGCGACCGAATGGCAGAACTGGAATGAGGAACTGGCCGCCGAATTCGGTCTGACCTTCGGCTGGCGCCTGCACGGCCACGGGCGGGGGGCGGCCAACGCAGCGGTCCTGACCTACCAGGCGCCGTCCTTCGGGCCGTTGGAGGCGCCGGTCCCCGAAGGCGTTGTGGTCCGACCTGTGGTCGAGCCCGTGCCCTTGTACCGCCTGTCGGTCTTCTGGCGATCGGGCCGCACGTCCGTCGCGCTGCGCAGGGCCGTCACGGTGATCCAGGAGATCGCCGGCGGGCACGGCTGGCTGAACCCGCCGCAGACGGACTGGTGGCTACCGGCCGTCGACCGGCCCTGACCTCGTCGCACGGCCCAGTCCCGCCATCTGGCCTGATTCCGCGCGCGGACGGCCCGGGCCCCTATGACAGTCCTCGGCTGTCAGCCCGCACCCGACGCCTGTTGGACGCGCGCAGACGCCAGACCGGACACTGCTGGGGACGAACGGATCCTCCACGAGGGACGATCCCGGTCGGTCGTGGCATGTCGATCGCGCGCGGCCCCAGGCAGAGGCAGGTGGCCGAACCCAGGGCCTTGAGGAGGGTCGGCAACTCGCCGAGGAGGCCGGGTGTGCCTCGCCGCCGGAGTGAACGCCGACGTGCTCGCCCTGCTCGATTCCGGCGACCGGCGGTTGCATGCCTTGCTCCTGTACCTGGCCGCCGGCCTCGATGCCCGGTGGAACGCGAGCGTAACAAGAGGAGAACATGACTGACAGGGGAGTTACGTCCGGCAAGCGGGCGGTGGTCACCGATGCCATCCGTGGTCTCGGCAGTGCCGAGGCCGTCGTCAGCTTCAGCCGTGGTGAGGACGCCATGCTCGATGTCGTTGACGTGCTGAGGACGCGGGGCGGGCGTGCATGGGCGATCGACGCCGACATGGCGGATGCGGTGGGGAAGCCGGTGATGGTCAGTTGCCTGGCGCCGGATCGTGCCGCACTGGAGATGACCATCAACGCGTTCGCGCCCGGTGGCACGGTCTCCGACAGGCCCGCCGCCCACCAGCACCACAACCAGACCGATCCGGCGACCTACCGGCTGCCGTTCGGCCGGACGGGCCGGCCTGACGATATCGCGAAGGTCGTGCGGTTCCCGGTGTACGAGGACAGCGCCTGGATCACCGGCCGGACGATTCGTGTGCCGGGAGAACAGTGATGTCGTCGTCGAACACCGGGCCTTTTCTCCGCCCGGAAACTCCGGGCGTCGAGGTCACCCGGGACGTGGAGATCGTCGCCCGGGACGGGGTGCGCCTGAGCGTGGACATCTACCACCCGGCCGACTGGGCACAGACGAACTACCCGGCGCTGTTGGCCGTTTCCGGGTACCAGAAGGCGCTCGCCGGGCTGCCCGTGACCGCGAGCTTCCCGTTCCGGGAGACCGGACCGATCGAGTGGTACGTGCGGCGCGGCTACGTCTACGTGCTGGCCGACGCGCGGGGAACCGGCCATTCGGGCGGAGAGTGGGACTTTCTCGGTCCCGAGGAGCAGACCGACCTGTACGACATGATCGAGTGGATCGCCGCACAGAGCTGGTGCACCGGCAAGGTCGGGATGATCGGGCAGTCCTACTTCGGCATGATCCAGTGGCTGGCCGCGTTGCAGAAGCCGCCGCACCTCACCTGCATTGCTCCTTACGACGCGCTCGTCGACAACTACCGTGACAACGTGTTCCACGGCGGCATCCCCTGCACCTTCGCCGCGTCGTGGGACCTCGTGCTGCGCGCGAACCACGTGTGGGGACCCGATTCCGACCGCGGGCTGCGCTTCCGGACCTCGCCGCTCGAGGCGATGCTGCGGCACCCGACCGATGACGACTTCTGGCGGGCGCGGGCGGCGTACCCCCGTCTTGGGGAGATCGACATTCCCGTCCTGTCAGTGGGCAACTGGGGCAAGAACTCCTTGCACACCAGGGGAAACGTCGTCGGTTACGAGCAGGTGCGCGGCGTCAGGCGGCTGCGGATGGAAGCCGGTGCGCGGCCGCCTTCGCTCAACGTGGCCAAGGCATTGCTCGACTTCGACTCCGTCGAGTTCCACGAGGAGATCCTCGCGCCCTGGTACGACTACTGGTTGCGCGGTGTCGACAACGGCGTACTCGACACGGCGCCGGTGTCGGTCCACGTGTCCGGCGCCGACGAGCACCAGGAGTTCGAACAGTGGCCGCCAGCGGCGGCGCGCGACCGGTCGCTTTACCTTGCGGCAGGCACGGGAAGCCCAGCCTATTCGCTCAACGACGGCGCCCTCGTGCCGGTGGCCTCCGAAACGGGCAGCACCAGCTACAGCTATCCTGATCCGGGCTGGCATCTGGGGACCGCGACCGTCACGTCGCTCGGCGTGCCCAACCCGGTCGCCCGGATCCTCACGTTCAGCACACCGCCGCTGCCCGAAGACGTCACCAGTATCGGAGCTGGTCGGCTGGAGATCTACCTGTCGTCCGACCAGCTCGACACCAACGTGATCGTGCGCGTGTGTGACGAGTCCTCGCGGCCGCAAGACCTGCACCCCGAGCTGGCTACGCCCTTCACGATCGTGTCGCGCGGCTGGCTGCGCGCCTCTCACCGCGCGCTCGATCCGGTGCGGAGCACGGAAGAGCGGCCGTATCACACGCACAGTGACCCGCGGCCGCTCGAACCGGGCCGGGTGTACAGGCTGGACGTCGAACTGATGCCGATGGCGCACCTCTTCAAGGCCGGCCACCGGATCCGCCTCGACATAGCCAACGGTGACTCACCGGTCACCGAGGCCATCTTCGCGCACTACTACGCGCCGCAGGCAGGCACCGACACGATTCACCACGACCACGAGCACCAGTCGCGGCTGGTCCTGCCCGTTCTGGGCGACACCGACGACTGACGCGTATTGAAGGCCGGTGCGGAGATCACGAGATCTCCGCAGCGGCCCTTTTCACCACCACCACCACAACCGGCACGCCCTCATCCGCTGCGCCTGCACACGACTGCTTCCGGAGCATGAATTGACGCCTGATCTACGACATCCCGCCAAGGAGCGGTCCGACGCGGCCCGAAACCGGATCCGGCTGCTGGAAGCGGCTGCTCGACTGGTCGCTGTCTTGGAGATGATGTGGTTGGTGTTCTTGACGTGCCGCTGTTCGCGACGGGAGCGCTCCTTGAGCCGGCGCTTGGCGGACTTGGTGCGCTTCTTCTGGAGCTTGGCCCGCAGGGCAAGCTGCCTCTTGCGATACCGGTTCAGGGCACGTCCGCCGGCCTGGTAGCCGGTGGATGTGGTGGCGATGTTGACGATGCCCAGGTCCACGCCGATGAAGCCGTCCGGCTCGTACGTCTCGGCCTCGGGAACCTCGCACGTGGCGATCAGACAGAAGGCGCCGTCACGCTCCGGCGCCGCAGACGCCAGGCGCGCAGCAGCCCAAGGGGAAGCAGACCCAGCGGTGCTCGCCGGCCCATGTCCGCCTGGTCCTCGCGGTCGAACGCCCGTGCGTAATGCTCGGCGTCCTGGGCCGTCAGATATCGCTCTCAGAGGCTACGAGATCTTCCGGTTCGACCACGACGAACTCAGGGCTGCGGAACATCGCCAGAACCCTCCTACAGGAGTTCCTGCCGGCCCTGTTCCAACGCTTCGAAGTGAACGGCCACGCCAGCTAACACCGGAGGGTCCGGAGCACCGCTCGGATGAACGCGGGTACCCCTCTGGCGTCAGGCACGAAGGCTGAACCCGCACGACCGCCCCCGGATACAGGGAACTGGCGTCCGGGTTCGACGTACTTCGGATCCGGGATTCCGGGAACCCGCGCGCTTCCGACCGGGCCATGGCAAAGGTCCGCGCCGATGAAGCGGGCCATTGTGGGGTCGAGCGCCGCCTCATGGCGTTCGGCGCCCGGCCCCGCGACCCGGGCGAGCCCGGCCGGGCATGGCTGGAGGAAGCGCTGCGCGCGAGCGTCCTGTGCCATCTGGAAGGCGGCATTGTTACGAGGACGTCGATCGAGCCGAAGGCAGATAAGATAAACCGAATGCCCTGGGTGCCCGATGGCGGCACGCACAAACCATCCGCCATGGAGCCAAAGGCTTCCCTTCCGGCCCAGCGGGGCTTGACGATCTCCGGTCCGGATCGGTAGCCGACCAGTTCGCGCGTACCGTAGCGAAGCTGCGGCCCAGAAACTTCGACACCAGATCCCTGAATCGGGTGTCGCCATAGCGCGTCAGCGGCTCTGTTCGAAACGCCCGGCGAGACACAGTTTCCTCACCTGATGATCGGGAACGCGCTTGTTGAGCGGCCATACCGCGGCAGTTGCCACCAGGGCTTCGCTGCGGCGGCCCAATGGAGGTTCGTACTTATGTTCAGGGCGATTGCAGATGTCATCCGGGCCATAGGTGGGGCCATTGCCACCGTCGTCACGCTGCCCTTCCGGGCTGTGGCTCGGCTCTTCGGCGGGGCATCGGACACCGCGCACGGCCGTCACTGAACCCGCACGCAATTGTCGCCAGCCGTACCTGGCCGTGAGGAGGTCATCGACGTTGCCGGTAAAGGCCGGGCGGCGGCGCGGTGGGCGGAAAACGCGGCCTTTTGGGCGGTCGGCATCGTCACGATTACTCCGCTGGGGAGCGTGGTGCCTCCGGGGCCCGTGAGACGCATCAGCGAGTAGTGCCAGACGATTTCTTGGATGCCGGGACCCTCGGAAATTCGACGCAGTGGGGGAGTTTCCGTCAGGGATTTTCTGTCAGGGAGTGGGGCCCGGCCCGTTGGCCATGAGGCTGCTCGGGGGCAATAGTGGAAGTGAGGCATCCCTGAAGGAGCGGAGGGCTCCATGATCACCTTGGGGATCATTCTCCTCGTCGTCGGATTTGTGACCGGCATCAGCGTTCTCTGGACCATTGGGATCGTCCTCCTCGTCATCGGAGCGATCCTGTGGGCCTTGGGTGCCCTCGGCCACGCGATCGGCGGTCGTCGACACTACTGGTAGAGCCGTCGCTGAAGGCTGGGCTGTACGTGTGGACTGGCCTTCGTAGGCTCGTCGAACGGGACTGGGAAAGCCCGATACGACCGGCGGTCACCGATGCTGGTCGCCGGTCGGGGTGGCCGACGGCTTCTCGGTCCGAGCGGACGCGGACCGCGTGGCCGACGGCTCTTCTGCCCACGTGGAGCGCCGCCCTGGCCTCTGGTCGCCCGGTCCGGCCGCGCGCTGTGGTCTTATCTCGCCGCGATGAGCCTGCGATGCCAGGTGAACAGTGTGGCGGCGTGACCGGGAAGACCTCACGCCACCGGCAGCGGGGTATCAGGCCCGACAGCGCAGCCAGCCAGAACCGGTCAACGGGCTCATACCGACCCTGCCGTTCATCTGACGACGCAGCACTGCGGTCTGCGGACCTGTGCCGTGCCGGGTCAGACGGTGAACTGGCCGGGGTTGGCGGCGGCCCAGTCCTCGGCCCACGTCGCCGGGGGCTCGGTGAGCAGCTGCCCCGGAGCCAGCCACTCGTACAGCTCCGCGTGGGAGCGGACGGTGAAGGGGGCGACCCGCGTCCGCAGCATGTGCGGACGCAGCTCGGTGGGGTCATGGACGCCCATGGACGCCATGATCTGCATCGCCCCGTACACCGTGGCCCGCTGGAACCGCTCCACGCGCGCCGACTTGTCACCCACGTCCAGTGCGCGGGCGCGCCGGGGTCCTGCGTGGCCACCCCGACGGGGCAGGTGTTGATGTGGCAGCGCTGGGCCTGGATGCACCCGGTGGCGAACATCATCGCCCGCGCCGCGTTGGTGTAATCCGCCCCCTGTGCCATCCGCTTGACCATGTCGCTCCCGGTGGCCACCTTGCCGCTGGCGCCGACCCTGACCCGGTCCCGCAACCCCGTGCCGACCAGCGCGTTGTGCACCGTGATCAGGCCCTCGGCCAGCGGCGTGCCAACATGGTCGGCGAACTCCAGCGGGGCCGCGCCGGTGCCCCCTTCGGCGCCGTCCACCACGATGAAGTCCGGAGTGACGCCTTCGCTCAGCATGGCCTTGCACACGGCCAGAAACTGCCGCCGCGAGGTGAGGCACAGCTTGAAGCCGGTGGGCTTGCCACCCGCCAGCTCCCGCATCCGGCCGATGAACCGCACCAGCTCGCGGGGTGTGGAGAACACCCGATGGTACGGCGGCGACACCACCGTCTGCCCCTGCGGCACCTCGCGCACCTTCGCGATCTCCGCGTTGACCTTGCTGCCCGGAAGCACTCCGCCCATGCCCGGCTTCGCGCCCTGCGACAGCTTCAGGGAAACACACTTCACCTGGTCATGGGCCGCCTTCTCGGCGAACATGGCCGCATCGAAGTCACCGTCGTCCGTCCGGCACCCGAAATACCCGGTTCCGATCTCCCAGATCAGATCGCCACCGTGGCGCAGATGGTATTCGAAAGACCGCCCTCACCCGTGTCCTGCGCGAACCCGCCCTGGGCCGCACCACGGTTGAGCGCGAGGATCGCGTTGGCCGACAGAGATCCGAAGCTCATCGCCGAGATGTTCAACAGCGCCATGTCGTACGGCTTGGCACAGTCCGGCCCGCCCATCCGGACCCTGGGCGGCTGGTCCGGCGTGGCCTTGGGCGCCAGCGAAGGGACCAGGAACTCGTACCCCGCCGCTCCGACGTCCCGCTCCGTCCCGAACGGCTCCTCGGCGTCCACACCCTTCGCCGGTTCGTACACGATGCTGCGCACATCACGGTCGTACGGGCGACCGTCGTAGTCGCGCTCGATGAAGTACTGCTGTAGCTCCGGCCGTAGCGCCTCCAGCAGGAACCGCAGACGGCCCAGTAGCGGATAGTTGCGCAGGACGGAGTGCTCGCGCTGCACCCCATCCCGGACCGCCACGGCCGTCAGTCATGGCCGCCGCCACCACGACCAGAAGCCACCACCACGGCGATACCCACCACGCGAGCGCCGCGTCGAGCGCCACCGTCAGGGCAGGACCAGGCATCAATACGAGTTTCAGCACGTCGCACGGCTACCCCACTCGCACCAGTCGATGCGGTTACCTCCGCCGGGTCGAACCGGACCGTGTGCGAAGTGTGCGCACGGCTTGCCGGATGACCGCCACGGCGGACACCCCATGGGGACCTCGGCCGAGCCGGGACGGGGTGCCGGTCGGGCGCTTCCTCCGGGACAACCCGATGAGGCGCAGTCCCCGGTCCAGGCGGTGCAGTGCGGAAGTCATGGCAAATATCCCATCGTCAGAATGGCGGAAATGGCGGGGCACCCAACTATCGGCTTCCCTTCAGCTGACGCGCTATGCGCGGTGGATATGTCGGCCCGCCACACCGCTGATCTTGCAGCGGGTGTGGAGGGGGCGTACCGGGGCAGTCGGCAGTGACGATCTTGATGTCACCACACGAGGGGACCGCCATCCATGGCCACTTCCGGCCGTCGGCCGCGTATCGGGCGTCAGTACGCCTTCAGCCTGCGGAATCTCTCAGTCTGCTTCGGGCTGATCGCCATCGTTGTCTTCGGGGTGGGGGTCACCGTAAGAGCCGCCGGCGGCGCGACCGATGCCCAACCTGTCGCCGCCGTGGCCGTGGGACTGCTCACTCTTCTGGCCGCCGTCGTGATGCGCCACCGCCGTACGGCCCTCGCTTCTCCCGAGGAGGATTCCCTCGGAGCAGCCGACTTCGAGGCGATGACGGCCAGTGAGTTTGAGCAGGCGGTGGCGGACCTGTGTGAACGGGGCGGCTGCCGGGTCAGCCAGGTGGAGGGCGGCGGGGGTGACCTGGGCGCGGACGTCCTCGCCACCGCCCCCGACGGCCGGCGCATTGTCATCCAGTGCAAGCGATACGGCTCGGCTCACAAGGTCGGCTCGCAGGATGTTCAGCGCTTCGGCGGAACGTGCTTCGCCGTCCACGACGCCCAGATCGCCGCGGTGGTCACGACCAGCGAGTTCACCGAGCCCGCCGCCGAGTACGCCATGCAGTGCGGAATCCTGTGCGTCGACGGGCAGGAGCTCGCCATGTGGGCAAGCACGGGCTCGGCTCCGTGGGCGGAGTAACGCAACGGCGCCACCCCGTGAGCCTCTGTAGTCGATGTCGCCTCGCTCGCAGATCTGCCGGGCGATGTCCCGCAGCTCGATGTTGCGTTCCTGGGACACGCACCGCAGTAGGGCAACGCGGCTCGCGGACTCGGGCCAGACCTCCTGGCGGCTCGGCGAAGTCCTGGATCCGGTAGACCGGAGCCGTGCTTCTTGGGTGCCACCGGGCGGGGCGCGGTCACTGCTGAGCTATGAGATCCACATCGCGGCCGACGCCCGGTGCCGACCACTCGCGTTCGTCCTCACCGCCGGACAGGCCGGCGACGCACCCGCCTTCACCGACGTCATGGCCCGCCTACGCGTACCCCGCCGCCGTGGACGCCCCCGCACCAGGCCGGACATGGTCCTGGCCGACAGGGCGTACTCCTCCGCGAGATCCGCGACCACCTACGCAGACGCGGTATCCGCGCGGTGATCCCGGAACGGGCCGACCAGCGAGCCAGCCGGTCCCGGCGCGGACAAGGCGGCGGCAGACCACCTGCCTTCGCCCGGGCGGCATACAAACAGCGCGACACGGTCGAGCGGTGCATGTGCGCCACGAGGCGCCTTGTTGTATCCCCGGCTCAGCCGGGAGGAATTTGGAGGGATATTTCTGGGCCCAATGGCTTACCTGGAGCCGAAAGGCGAAGGGGACAGCAGCATGCCAGGAAAGCAGCGGTCACATTCAGGCGTATGAAGTGACGCGCTGCGGGGCCCGTGCGATATGACGAAGCCTGGATTGGTTGAATCCCAATCTCCAGAAGGTGAAAGGACGCACCCACCGGAAAGACGCCTGAAACCGGTGCCAGCCCTGTGACGGCATGGTAGTACGGCCGGCACAACCTCCAGGTGCGCCGATTCGAGAGCGGCACAGACACAGCGGGGGAGCGAGAGTGGCTGGTGGTGTACGCCTCCATGGCCGGAGTGCGTCACCCGGACTTCAAGTTCGCGATCAACCGGTGGCTCGCCGAGTGGGGGGAAGCCCGGCGTCCGTGGTGATGACGTACATCGAGTGCGGCTCGAGGCACTCGAAAATGGCCTGGCGCCGATGAGTATCTGGCGCTGGCGCATCCTGCACAGCCCGCCCGAAGCCCCGCGCTTCACACTCAACGACCGCGCCTGGAGCTACCTCCCGCAGCTGCGCCGTCAGGCACGCGGGCGGCGTGCCCTGTATTTGCCGCTCAACTCCCGGGTCGCCACGGTGGCCTGGCTGGGTGAGAGCACCGGAGGGTTCGACCACCAGGTGCTGCGCCCGAACTGGGTCCGCTGGCTGAACACCGTGACGTGGACCATCGCGCCGACGTTCGTCGTCGGGCACCGGGACGAAGCCGCGGCCCTGAGTGCTGAGCGGACCATGGGCGAGGTGGAGAAGGCGATCACGCTGCGCGACGGTTCCTTCCAAGGCGCCACCGGCAAGTATCTCTTCGATGAGGTCTGAACAGGTGAGAGGCTTTGTCACGCGGATCCATGGGGCTCTTCCGTGCGCTCTCCGCAGACCGGGCGGGTTCTAGACGTTGTGGAACGGCTCCGGCTGCTGTCGACCAGATGGAGGGCCGGACCGGTGCCGGACGGAAAATCCTGCCCGGATGTCAGTGGCGGTGGCGACACTTGATCCATGACGCTTGACCGTGCTGTTTCGGCACCGCCACTGCTGGTCCCTTCCGGATCGGCGTTCAACCCGATGGTGCTGGACCGGCGGATGCTGCTGCCGGTCCTGGACACCAACGCGCTGCTGACACATGCCTGCTGGCTGGTCCAGAACGGGTACCAGCACGACAAGGTGATGGCGCTGGCCGGTACCGGTCGCGCGACTCCGTACATCGCGGCACACGTTCCCGGCGAGATCGAGGAGCACCTGCCCCGGCTGGCAGCTGACTACCAGGTGGCAGAACGCGACGTACGCCGTCTCCTCGGGGCACAGATCCTCCCTGCCCTGCGTGTGGTCGATCTGGAGATTCGCGATCACCTGTCCCCGCAGACCCGGCGCATCCTGCACGTCGACCCGGAGTTGCCGAAGAAGTACCAGGGCGACCCGGACGACGCACCCACCATGGCACTCGCGGAGTTCCTGGGGCCGTGTGTCATCGTCACCGAGGACAGCGTCTTCTCCCGCTTCGGGTTCGCCGTCATCGAGTGGATCCCTGTCGTCCAGAGCGTGATGCGCATGGCTGGCCTGGAGGCCACCGCCGCGAACGCGCTGGTGGTCCTCGACTGGACCCTGCGGCTGTTCGGCGGGGGTGTTCACCGCCTGGCGGTCCTCGCGCGACGCAACCCGCTGGCCGCGACGGTCGTGGTGGGCGGGCTGCTGTGGTGGTGCTACACGAACGGCTGGCTGGCCCGGGACAACTGGCGGCGGCGCCTGTCGCGGCTGGGGGACGTGGCGAAGCCGCTGCTGGAGTTGGCCGAAGCCGGGATGACCGAGCATCAGACGCTCAGCGACTCGCTTGTGGTGGTGGAGCCCCCGGCCTGTCCCACCACCGAGCAGGTCGCGGCCCGCTACCTCGCGCGGTGCGGCCAGCCCCTGACACCCGGCGAACTGCGTGACGCGCTCGCCCGGCGTGGGCACATGGTCTCCGCCGCGCAGCTGAGGCGGAACATGACGGCGCACGCCGCGTTCGGCCGTGCCCCGGGTGACCTGTGGACGGTCGGCCGCCCCGTACAGAGGTAGCCGGTCCGCGTCAGGTGGCGGCGCCTGGAAGGCCTGCCCGCTGTAATGGTTGGGGACAGGCATGTGCGGCAGCGCTCCAACTGGCTGTGCGCGCCGGGCAACCGCAGTGAACCCGTGCGGACCAGGCGTGGTCGGGCTCCATGGCTGCGTTCCACGGTGTCGCCCGGACGATCGCATCATGTCAACACGCCGTCCGGTGCGAGGTCTTGCCCGGGCGGGGCCGGCGACCGTCTTGGCCGGACGACCTGCGCTGGTGGAGGCAGCGGAAACCGCCGGTGCACCGCACGTCAGAACAGGTCGCGGACGGGGTCGTGTGTGCCGAAGGCGCGGGCACTGGCGTCCTCGATGAAGCTGCAGAAGGCTTCTTCGTGGTCGTGCAGGGTGCCGGGGGGACGGTTGTTGTCTCTGTTCCAGCGGGGCAGGCCTGAGCCGTCGATGGCGGGCCGGGGGATCGGGGTGAGCCAGTATTCGCTGGTGATGACGCGGGCGGTGCCGTCATCGCGGTCATGCGCGAGGGCCTGAGGGCAGTCGTCGCTGCTGTCTCCCGCCCCAAGAAGCACGGTGGGTGACTGCAGCGCGTCGGCGATCGAGCGGACCTTACCCACCTCGCCCTCGGTCAGCTGGCGGCCGTGCCGTTTCACCTCGGCGGGAATGACGGTGCCGTCTGCCAGAAGCAGGACGATGTCGGCCTCGCCGATCTGCTGCTTCCCGCGGTAGAACTCGACTCCGGGGTGCGCGCCCACCAGGAAGCCTGGCCGGTTCGCCAACGCCGCGATCAGCCAGCGCATGATCAAGGCATGGTAGACGGAATCGTCGTCGATGGACCGTCGCAGGGGCTCGGCCAGACGGTAACGGAACGTCAGCGACGTCAGGGCGAACGGGTCCACCATGGTGCGGCCGCATCGTGGACAGCCGGCGTTGCCGGTCTGCTCCACCGGGCGCAGGACTTTGAAGCCGCAGTGATCACAGATGAGCTGGACGACACGCAGGACGAGGCGCCGCTGCAGTGCCCACCGCAGCCAGGCTTCCGCGACCGAGCGTTTCCCGCCCAGCGCTTTGCTGAGGGAGCTGAGATCGAATGCGCCCGAGGTCTCGGCATCATGGCTGACGTTGATGTCCGCGAGCAGTTCGGAGAACTGCGCCATCGCGGCGTCGGGATCTTCCTGAGCTGCGGCTACTTCCCTGGCCAGACGATCCGCCCGCGCCTTGAACCAGCTCATGGATGTGCTTGCCGCAGTGGAGTACAGCAGTGAGAGCAGGCCGCGATGAGCCAGCCAGCGAACCCCGTGCGCACCGCCGGCGAGTTCGGCCAGCGCGACGGCATGCTGGCCGGGAACGGACTCTCGCACCGTCAGACCGTGTTCACGCGCGGCCGCCTCCAGCAGGGTCCACGTCTGCGGCCACTGCACTTCGGCAACGCCCGCCCCTGACGCACTGACGATCGCGCCGCCCCCGCCGTACGCCGGGTACACCGACCAGCGCCCACCGCGTAGCGGTACCAACGAAGGCAGCGGCTGCCGGTCGACCTCGACCGTGACACGGACCGACTGGTCCGTGTTCACCAGAGCCAGTACCTCCCGGTCGTCCTCGGTCAGTGTCGGCGCCAGCGCGCGGCCGGCGGCGAAGGTCAGCGGCATGCTGGAACTCCGGGCCAGGGGCGCGGGAGTGGGGACCAGTACATCGGAAGGGCTGAGGGCGTAAACCGGACGGTGGGGCAGACGACGCCCTACAGCCTCAAGGTCCTCGTGCGGCAGTGTGGTCGAGGTGAGCACCATCATGGGCGCGGCGCCGGTCACCCAGAACGGCTGACGAGCGACGGTTTCGATCCTTGCTTCCGCTTCGGCGATGTCCAGTTCCCCAGCCGGGGTACGCGACACCGGCAGGCCGATCGGCACGATGTGGGACCAGCCGTGCAGGGCCCGCAGGTTCCACAACAGGGCGGCGTCCGCGACGCTCTTGTGCTCGCAGAGGACGTAGACGTTGCGGCCCAGGTCGCGGGCTGCCGCACCGGCTTCCTGCAGCCAGTCGTCGACACCGTTGGTGCCCACCCACACGGGACGGGGTGTCAGGGACATCCGGCTCAGTCCCACGGGCGTGACCTGCCGGCACCGCGTCAGCAGGTCATCCACCCCCAAGCTCTCGGGTGTCTGCCGCTCGAGGGTCAAGACATCGGAGAACTGCAGATCATCGCGGGCTCTTGAGTACGCCAGCAGGTCCTTGTGGCGTAGCTGTTGAGCCTGCTTATTGATCTTTGTTGTGACCTGCTGTTGCTCAGTTGTACTGGGCGGTATTTCTGTTCCGGCGGGGAGCACTGTGCGGCGTCGGGGCGTGGGCGACCGGTGGTGCGTGGGCTGAGCTGGCTGTTTGTGTTGCGCAGTCAGCTGAGTGTGGTGCCGATCTTTGCGCAGTGTGGTTGGCGCGCCTATAGGTACGGGAGTCGTTGGCCGTTGTGCTGGGGCCGGGGCGGCGACGGAGCGTGCGATTCAGCGGGCGTGCAGGCGTTGCCAGAGCAGGTCGTGGTCGGCGGGTGCGAAGCGGGGCAGTTGGAGGCGGCCCGCGAGGTGGTGGAGGAAGGCGGTCTGCTGCGCGCGTGTCAGGGGGTGCGGGGGTAGGCGGTCAAGGGCCGCGGCGAGGGTGAGGGTTTCGGGGTAGGTGATCAGGTTCCGGCAGGTCAGAGCTGGGGAGGCCGGGCCTTGGGGGATGTGGGGGTTGGCATCGGTGAGGCGGTTCAGGCGTGTGTGCCAACGCGCGTGCAGGTGCTGATGGTGGTCGTACCAGCGCGTCGTGATCGTCGATGCCCAGCTCAGGGAGGCCGTGGTCGCACGGTGGCGGGCGCCTGGGCGGGTTCGGGTGAGCTCGGGGAGGGGGTGGATGTTGAGGGGGGCGGGGTGCCGGGGATCGCTGGAGGCCTGCTGGTGGCGGGTGCAGATGATGGCCCGGGGCAGGTCGGGCGCCGGGTGGATCCACGCGGGGACGGCCTTGTGCGGGCTGCGGTGCGCGGTGCAGGCGGTGCACGCCGCCAGCGGCTGGACCGCGGGCTGGAGGGGCTGCCAGCGGGCGAGGGCGGCGTGGGCCATGCCGATACTGGCGGGCGGGGGCTGGCGGGGCAGTGCGCGGTTGAGGTGTGCGGGCGGGATACGGGTGAAGGCGGACAGGCGGCGGGTGGCTTCGGCGCTGAGGTGGATGTCGGTGGCGGGCGGGGCCGCAAAGGTGCCGGTGGCGGCGATGTGCAGGCCGTCGAGGAGCTGGTCGACGGTCAGCTGATAGGTGGCTGCGAGGCGGGTGAGGTATGAGGCTGTTGACTCGCGGGGCAGCGGCTGTACGCGCAGCGCGCCGGGCGGGGACGGCCACATCGTGCGGGCTCGCACCGCAGGGCTGCTCGGGGCGTGGGCGGTCACCGGCTGCTGGGCCGGGTACGGCGGCTCGCTGGGGCGCGGGGCCGGTAGTGCTCCTCGGCCAGGTGGTCCAGCGCGATGGTGTCCAGCAGCGGTTTGGTGATGCGCTCGCTGCCGTCCAGGATGGCCTCGATCGCGGCCTGGCGGAGCAGGCGGGACAGGCTGCCGATCCGTCCGGCGGTCCGCTCGTGCAGGTACGGCGCCAGTTTCGGCAGGCTGCCCGCCCGGTGTGCGTGCAGGTCGAGGGCCTGTTCCAGAGCGGCGATCAGCTCGCGGAAGGGCTCACGGCCGCCGGCGCGGGCGGGCAGCGCCCCGCAGTCGATCAGAGAGGCCCGCCCGGCCAGCTGCGCCCCGCGCACCCCGGTGAACACCGTGCTGGCGGTGACGTCGATGCCCGCGTACACGAACGTCGCGGCGACGCGTTCGGTGAGGTCCTTGAGCCAGTCGGCCGCCTCCGCGCCGGTGGACGTGCGGGGGTTGAGCCGGTGGATCTCGTCGATCAGCACCAGCTTTACCCCGGCCGCGGTGTAGGTGTGGCAGACGGCGGTCGTGATCTGCGCGGTGGTCATGCGGGTGGTGACGGGGATGCCGAGGTAGCGGGCGAACTCGCCGGCCAGGGTCTTGGCCGTGGCGCCCGGCGGAACCAGTACGTAGGCGACGGGCACGCTGTGGTCGCGGGGGTGGGCGCGGCGGGTGTGGGCCAGGTGGCAGGTCCGGCCGACCTCGAGCAGGGCGGTGGTTTTGCCGGTGGTGGCCGGGCCGGTGACGATCAGGGACGGGCGGGCGGTGACGTGCTGGTGGCGGCCGAGGATCATCAGGGTGCGCACGCTGCGCGAGAGGTTCTCGATGGCGGGGGTGCGCACGGTGACGAACTGGGAGTGGTAGGCCAGGCGTTCCTCCAGCGAGCATGGTGGCTGGCCCGGCTGCGGGGGTGCGGGCGGGGCGGCGTGGGCGAAGTGGGCGAAGGCGTCGAAGGTGGTGACCGTTGCCGGGGATGTCTGTTCGGCGGCGGGTGTGGTGGTGTCGGGGCTGGTCACCAGTGTTCGGCCTCCTTGAAGGCGTCGTACAGCGCGAATCGGCCTGTCGGCAAGGAGAGTTCATCGCTGTCGGCGGGCCTGCCGTCAGCGTCAGGGGCGTGCGCTTCGATGGCGTCGAGACTGTCCTGGGCCTGCGCGTGGTCATCCGCCGTCTGCGGTCCCGTCGCTCCCGCCGCTGCTGCTGCGACGGGAGCGGCGGGAGCGGGCTGGGGGCGAGCATGGCGCAGGACCTGGTCGGCGGCTTCGGCCAGGTCGGCTTCGTGCCGCTCGCGGCCTGCGCGCCGGTTGACGGCTGCGCGGATGTGGCGCCAGGCGGTCTCGCCCATCGGGGCGTGGACGTGGTCGCGGTGGATCCACGGGACCTCGTGCAGGCAGCCGTCGGGCAGACGGATGTAGATCTGCCGCACATCGTGCGGGTTGAGGTGGACCTCCCACCTGCCGCCGGGCCCGGTGGGGGAGGGGCGGCCGCGGTGCTCATTCAGGCAGGCGTGGTCGTAGGTGCGGTAGTTGATGCGGATGCCGCGGCCGGTGACGGGGTGGAAGCGCACGGGCAGCAGTTCCAGGTAGTCGGCGCCGGTCAGCGGCAGCGGCACGTACCCGGACGCGCCCAGCAGCGCGCCCCACATCTCGTTCGGGGCCAGCGCCTTCTTCGGCAGGACCGGGTGGCGCAGCCCGTCGTGGGGGCGGTGCTGCCAGCACGCGGTGACCCACTCGTCCAGCAGCTCCTGCAACTGGGCCACGGTGAAGCGTGCTTCGTCCTCCACCGACCCGCCGCGCTGCAGGACGTGGGAGCCGGTGTAGCCGGCGACGTGCTGTGCGAACAGCGTGTTGATACTTCCGAACGTCCGCTCGACGGCGCCCTTGGCGGCCGGGGAACGCGGCGGGGCGGGCTGCACGCTCACCCCGAGGGTTTCGCAGGCGGCCAGGAACGCGGCGGAGACGAAGACCCTGCCGCGGTCGATGACGATCGTCTCGGGCACCACCACAGGGCGTGCCGCCGCCTGCTCAAGCCGCGAGTCCAGGGCCAGCAGCCGGGTGTAGGGGACGGCGGCGTGGGCCAGGCGCAGCTGGCCGGGCCAGCCGGGCCTTGCGGGGTGGGGCACGGCCATCTCGGCGAGCAGCAGGGCCGCGTCCACGGCCCTCGTGCTCTCCTCGCGCAGCACGGCCGCCACCACCGACCGCGTGGCCACATCCAGGGCGATGGTCAGCTCCGGGCGTACCGGGCGGCCGTCCTCGCCGACAGCCATCACGTCCAGGCGGGTGGTGTCGACCTGGACCAGCTCGCCCGGCCGCAGCGCCACCGTCGGCCTGAGGGGCCGCGTCGGCGTAGTGGTGGCGGTGCGGGCCGGGCGGCCGGGATGCTCCAGCGGGTCGGCCAGTACCCGCGCCAGCCGGTTGAACGTCGACGGCGTCGGCAGCGCCACCGCGCCCGGCCCGTGGGTGTCGGCCAGGATCTGTCCGGTCAGCTCCCTAAGCCCCTTCAGCGTGCCCCTGGAGCGGCCGCGCTGGCGGCGCAGCGCCTCCAGCACGGCGGCCACCACCCGCTCATCGGCCCGGCCCGTCGCGCGGGTCGGTTTGCGGCGGGGGACCAGTCCCATGAGGCCGCCCGCGTGGTAGCGGGCGCGCATGCGGCGCACGGTGGCGCGGCTGACCCGCGGCCAGCCCAACGCCGCGAGTTCGTCGGCCTTGGCCTGCTCCCGCTCGGCCATCGACCGCCGTTCAGGGTCGTATTCGGGCCGGGGTATCCCGCCGCTGCCCGGGCCGCCGGGCAGCCCGGTCTCGATCTCGCGGATGTGCCGCTGCCAGGCCAGAGCCCGCTCCCGCTCACGGTCGGGCACCGCCTCCAGCAGCCCCCACGGCGGTACCCCGGCGGTAGGGGAGTCGACTACCGCGAACGTGGGGTCGGCGAACAGGAACGAGGCGAGCACCGAGGCGGTCTGCCCGTGCTCGTCGACCAGCCGCACCGACGCCCCGGCCACGGCGGTCACCTGCCAGGCGCGGCCCTCGAACGTCACATACGCACCCAGCTTCACCTGCCGGACTGCGGGGGCGGCCACGGCCCGTGCCGTACGGCCGGGTGTGCTCACCACTGCTCGGCCTCCGCCCCGGCGTCATACACCCCGAACCCGCTGGACTTTGGGGTCACTTGGCCACGGGCGTCGTCCCCCCCGGCATCGTGCACCACGTCACCGACGATCCCGTGCACAGCCATGAAGTCTCCAACGCGCCCTGCCTCACCGAAACAGCTGGCCCTCTCGCTGCCCGGCTGCGCGCCCGCGCCGCGGCGCGCGAGGACGCTGCCGGTTCGGCGCCGGACCGTCTCGTCGAACGGGCGCAGGGTGTGCTCGCCCTGCGTCCACGGGACCGCATGGAGCAGGCCGTCGGGCAGCCGGATGAAGACCTGCCGCAGATCGTAGGGGTGGTGGTGGACCTCCCACCGCTGGCCGCGGCCGCGGTGTTCGTCCAGGCACGCATCGTCGTAGCGGCGCCCGCCCAGCCGGATGCCCGATTCGGTGAGCGCGCACCGGCGTGCCGGGAGCAGTTCGCCGTAGTGCTGTCCGCCCAGCGGCAGCGGCACGTTCCCGGCCGCGCCCAGCAGCACCTCCCACATCTCCTGCGGGGCCAGTGACGCCCGGGGCAGCAGCGGATGGCGCAGCTGCTCCTGGGGGCGGTGGTGCCAGCAGGCGGTGATCCATTCGTCCAGCAGGTCCTGCAGCTGCAGGAGGCTCCAGTACGCCCCGTCCTCTTCGGTGTCTTCGTTCTCTTCTGTTACGGCGGCAGGCGGCCGGGCCGCGGCGGCGTGCCGTGCGAACAGTCCGGCGAGAACCCCCAGCGTGCGCGCCGCGCCGCCCCGGGCGTCCGCCGCCCGGGGCGGCACCGTCTCCAGGCTGACGCCCAGGCTCTCGCACACGGCCAGCACAGCGGAGGTGACGGCGGCCGGGGACCGGTCGACGACGAGCGTCTCGGGCACGGCCGCCGGATGCGCCGCGGCGGCTTCGATCCGTGCGGGCAGGGACATCAGCCGCCCGGGCGGCCCGCCCGCATAGGCCTGCTCCAGCAGGGCCGGCCAGCCCGGGCGCAGCGGCCTGGGCACGGCCATCTCGGCCAGCAGCACCGACAACTGAACCGGCTGGGCCTGTAACGGGTGTAGCACGGCGGCCAGCACACAGCCGCTCGCCCCGTCCAGCGCGGCCGTCACCGCCACCTCCACCACACCCCCGTCCTCGCCCACCGCCTCAAGACCCAGGCGGGCGGTGGCGATGTGGACCCGCTCGGCGGGCCGCAACACAGCAGGCGGGCCACCGCAACGGGCCGGGCCGGTGGCGGTGCGCGCCGCACTGCCCGGCGGCTCGGCCGGATCCGCCAGCGCTTTCACCAGCCGGTACAGCGACGAGCGGGCGGGCAGCTTCACCCGGTGCGGCCCGTAGGTGTCCGCCACGATCTGCTCAGCCAACTCGATGACCTGCCGGGTGGTGGTCTTCCTGCGGCCGCGGCGTCGGCGCAGGGCCTCCAGCACAGCGGCCACCACCCGCTCGTCAGTACGCCCGGTAGTGGACGGGGCGCGCAGGTGGCGCTTGTCGACCAGCCCCCACAGCCCCTGCCGCCGGTAGACCAGCCGCATCCGCTGCACCGTGGTCCGGCTGACCCGGGCCCAGCCCAGCGCCGTGAGCTCACGCGCCTTGGCCCCTTCCCGCTCGGCAAGCGTGAAGCGCTGCGGGTCGTACTCCGGCCGGGGCACACCGCACTTTTCCGGGGCGTCAGGCAGTCCGGTTTCGACCTCGCGGATGTGCCGCTGCCAGGCCAGGGCACGCTCCTGAGCGGCCAGCGGCACCGCTTCCCACAGGGCCGGGGCAGGAGGCGCCACGGCGGCCATGCCGATCACCGAGAAGCCAGGCGCGGCCACCAGATAGGCAGCCACGACGCAGGCGGTGGCCCCGTCGTCGGCAACCAGGTGCACCCGGCCGCCGACCAGGGCGGCCACCTGCCAGGTGCGGTCTTCGAACGTGACCTGTGCGCCCACCTCAAGATGCCGCCCACCGGGGGCGGTTGCACCGTTCCTGCTCACCTCGCGTGCTGCTCCTGCCGCTTGTCGCCTGCGGCCGGGGCGGGGGAGACACGGGTGTGCTCGCCCAACGGCCGCATCAGGTCTGCGGTCAGCCGCCCACTCCACAGCGCGTGGTAGACCACCGGCAGCGCCGTGAGGACCTCGCCCGCCGCCGCGGCCCCGGCCATCAGCGGCCGCGGGGCGGCGAACGCCTCGAGCACCGCCTGCTCCAGACCGCCTGCGTCACGGTGGCGGGGGTGGCGGTAGCCGGCCAGCCACCGCACATTCGCCGCCACCACCTTCTCCGGCGGCACCAGGCGCCGGTAGGTGAACCCCACCGCCTCACACGCCGCAGCAAGCACCGCGGCCGCCCGCGCGGCACGCTCCCCGGCGGGCTCGGACGTGGCGGGACAGTCGGCGAGCAGGGCGCGCCCGTCGGCGTAACGGGCGAACAGCTGGGGCACCCACGTCAAAACCCGCCCGCTGTCCGGATCACGCCAGATCAGCCGCACCGGCCGCGCCGACAGCCCCACCACCTGCGGATCGCGGTCCAGGACCATCAGCTGCGTGCACATCGCCTGCGAGCCGTGCATCACATGCCCGGCCGTGGTGGCCGACCACCACCAGCCCGGCCCCCACCTGCGCCCGGGCACCACTGGGAAGGCCGTCACCGGCTGGAGCTGCTCGAACCGGACGGCCACGGCGGCTTCGACCCAGCGGCGTTGTACGAGTGTGCCGTCCGCCCCGGCGAACTCCGCCTCCACCGCCCCTGATTCCGGCACTCGGCACGCCCTGCCCGCGACGGCAGATAAGCCGTCCTGGCTGCTGTCGATGATCACGCACTCCACACAACGCCATACCGGCCATGGCGCGCAGGCGAACCGACCGGTAACCGCAACTGCCATTCCACACAGGCCGGTTGCTTTGCGCGGGGGACAGGATGCCGCCTGGGGCGTCCCGGTGTCAGTGCAGATCTCTGCACTTTCCCACCCAATCGCCCGCCGTGTCGCGGCGGGCGGACCGTGGCGCGGGTCCACCCGGGCCGCAGGAGTGGGCGGGCGCCCGGACCGGTTCCGCCGCTACCCCAGAGACGACAGTACCCATCCCGAGTCGTCCTCGCCGGAACCGAACCTGATCAAGGCGCCGGACGGCATCGCCGCACCGCGCGCGAGCGTGTCGACGAAGGCATCCGCGAGCGCGTTGACCTGCTCGCGCCCAGCACCCTGGCCGTCGTCGCAGACACCGGAGTCGAGCCACAGATGGTCGCGGTGTCCCGTGACCTTCAGCATGATCTTGAACGTCTCCCAGTCGTAGGGCGGATCGCTCACGGCGACGCCCACGATGGTGTCGCCGCGCACCAGGTCGTCCCCGACGCGTACCCACACATCGCGTTTGGCCACTGCCCCCACCTCCCCCGCCCGGCCACATCAGCAGCCGAGCGTAGCCGTCTTGAACCCCCTCCGGCTCGAGCCGGAGAGCCGGACTTGCGAGAAGGGCTCAGCCTGCGGCCTTCCTGCCGGCCCTCTGCGGCCCGGGGCCTGGCGGCGGCGGCCGGGGTCAGGGATGGCGGAAGCCGCGGTCGGGGTCGCGGGCCTGGCCCGGGCGGAAGGGATCGAACCAGTCCGCGGCGGCCAGGTTGGCGAGTCCGAGGGCCTGGTTGATCTCGTTGCCGCTGTCCTCGATCCCGTCCAGGGAGGCGTCGAAGAGCATCAGTACGTCGTGGTCCTCGAACAGGACGGTCGAGCACCAGTCCCAGTCGAAGTCGCGGCGGTCCTCACCCAGACCCTCCACTGCTTCCGCCACCAGGCGCGGCCGGTTCCGCGTCAGCGCTCTGGCCCGGTCGATGCCCAGGTGCAGGGCCATCTCCTCGCCGGTGCAGCCCGGGCGGACGGTGCCATTCTTGGCGAGGTCGGCGGCCAGGTCGTCGAAACAGCGGGCCATCTGCCGCCGCCACTGCTGGTCCTGGTGAAAGGTGATCGGCGGCAGCGAGCCAAGGACACGGCCCTCGCCGCGCCCAAGAGGCGCATCGCCCACGGCGGCGATGTCCAGCCAGATCTGCTCAGACAGCTCCTCGAGCGCCACCCGCAGCACCGCAGCCGTCCGCGCGGTGAGTTCCTCGTCCTCCTCGCCGTCCTCGTCCCAGCCGTCACCCTCGCTGTCTTCTTCGTCCCACGCCGTCGGCTGGCCGTGGCGGGCGAGGGAAAGCAGACGGCTGCGCACGCGCTGCGCGGCCTCTTCGGGAGCAGCCGGGGCGTTGTCGATGATCTGAAGTTCGTCGGAGAACTCCTGGGCGCTCAGCAGCGCGCCGGCCTCGGCAAGCAGGGCGGAACCCGCACCCAGGCAGGCGTTCTGGGCGGGCAGGACCACGGCGAAGTAGTTGTCCGTCAGCCGGTCGATGACGGCGGCCACCACCCCGGCGACGATCAGCGGGTCAGCGAAGGCCTCCTCCAGCTGCAGCCCGTCGACGACGAGGACGCTGGAGGCCGACTCGATGAACTCCTCGAACTCGTAGGTGAACCGGCCCTCCTCGTCCAGGAGCTGGGTGGCCACCAGAGCCGGGAAGGACTGTTCGTCGGCCATCCGCTCGCGCAGGTTGTCGGACTTCCAGTACAGGCCGCGTACGGCCGTGAGGCTGCCCACCTGCGTGTCGGCCACGGTGATGCGCACCTCCCAGGTCTGCACCCCCTGCGCGGCAGGGTCCAGCAGCTGGTGAGTGTGGTGGAAGGTGAGCGCCAGCCGGGCAAGGTCCGCCCCCGCTGACGCCGGGCCCGGTCGACTGCTCAACGTGCTCCCTCGGTGCCTGTCCTCGCCCCGCCGCCTGCCGAGGCTCCGCAACAGCGTAGTGGCCAGGCGCCGCCGGTCTTCCCGAAACGGCGCCGTACGCGCATCCGGGCCCGGGAGGCGAAAAACAGCCCGAGCCCCTGCGGGCCGGGCTGCGCCGTGCAGTGGGCAGAGCCCGCCACACCTGCCGCCGAGCACGTCAGCCGTGGTCCTTGCCCACGGCCACGATCTCCGCCAGCTCGTGGGCGGACAGGCGGGCCCATCCGGCGACCTCCTCCAGCGCCACCCCGGCGGTGACGGCCGCGGTGGCGGTGTGCACAAGGGCCTTCTCGATCAGGGCGGCACTTTCACTGAGGTGCTCCAGCAGGGTGCGGGCCACTTCGGCGGTGGTGCCGCTGTGCACGCCGCGCAGCTCCACCAGCTGCTCGCCGGCCTCCTTGACCAACTGGGTGATGTGGAGACGGTGTTCGGCGGACACGGCGGCCCGCCACCGGGTCGCCGAGCCACCCGAATGCGCCTCGGCGGTCATGACGCGCAAGCCTCCGGCCATGGTGGCGGGCTGCTGTTCGCGCCGCAGCCGCCACGGATCGTCCCTCCACCCGGGCGGCCCGCCTTCACCGCGCCGCCGGCGGATGACAGCGCCCATCCAGGCGAGTAGAGGCCCGCCGTAGTCCACTGCCGACAGCGGCCCCAGCCAGTTGCGTCCCACCCGCTCGCCCAGCCGGCGGCAGAACGCCCCGTCAGCGGACAGCGGCCGCGGCCGCCCGGCACCGCTGTCCCTCCACACCAGCTCGGCCATGGCCGGATCCAGCAGAGCGTCGGCCACGGCCACCACCTCCGGGAAGACGACCGCGTCCCGGCCCACGATCCGCCACCGCTTAAGATCCGTTCCCGCGTTGCCGCCCGCTACCCGGTGCAGGCGCTGCGGCCAGATCTCCTCCTGATGCCAGTGCAGGGCTTCCTCCCACCACCGGGCCACGACCGCGTGCGCTAGGGCGAAGACCTCCCCGGGGTCCGCCGCGGCCCGCACCGCACGCCGCGCCACGCCCGTCCACCGCCGCTGTGCGGCCACCACCTCGGGGACACCGCGCAGGTCGAGGTGTTCCAGCGGCTGGTCGGCGTCCGCGTCCAGCAGCCACCGCCCGTGCCGCCCGCACACCCGCTGCCGGCGCGGCACATACCGCACCGCCCGCAGCGCCTGCCCGGTGCGCCGCGCGGTGCACGACCGGCAGGCGAACGCCGCTTCTCCCGCCACCGCGCTCGCCGCCTGCCAGCGCCCCTGCGCCAGGCCGGCCTCCCGGCCCTTGCTGATCTTGGGGTCGTCCACGGTGAAGGCGGGCAGAGCCCGCGCCAGCACCGCCGGTTCCACCCCGCACAGCTCGGCGAGCACAGCCCGCCCGGCCTCGTTGAGGACGACCTCCGCGTCGGCCCGCATGCCGCCGCCGTCCATCCGGGCGGGGGAGTTGCGGCAGGTCCACAGCCGCAGCACACCGGCGGCAGGCAGACCGTAGCGGGCTGCGGCCCGGTTGATCAGTGACGAGGTCAGCTCCCCGGCCAGTGGCGCTGTCCGTAACACCCCTGCTGCCACAGCTCTCCCCGGCATCTGTTCCTGGTCTCCTGCTACTCCCGGCGCCTCTGACCGGGTTACAGCTCGAACTCGAGGGCGACGAGGTCTTTGAGTTCGACTTCGAGGCCGTGGGCGCGGCGGCCGTTGTCGCGGAAGTAGACCTCGCCCAGTGCCTCGGCCGCGACCTGACGGAGGTCATCCTCGTCGAGACCGGCTTCCTGTGCTTCGAGGAGGCGGGCGGCGTGGCGGGGCGGCAGGGCGAGGGTGAGGTGGCGCACGCGGGCCTGGTCGGTGCTGCCGGGGGCGGCGGTGTAGCCGAACCGGGCCTGGACATCGATCATGATGCCGTTCGTGGTGGCCGCGGCCTGCTTCGCCCTGGCCCTGATCTGCGGCTGCCAGCGGGCGCGGACCTCGCGTTCGAGGCGGTCGGCGAGCTCCGGCCGGGGGGTTTTGATCTGGTTCTTCACGTACCGCTCGACGGTGCGCTGACTGATACCGAGCAGTTCGGCGACGCGCCGGGTGCTGCGCTGGTGCTGCTTGACCAGGTACCGCATCCGCGCCCCGGCGGACTTGGGAACGGGACGCGTGAACGCGCCCTGCACCGCCTTGTCGAGTTCTTCTGCGACCGTGACCATCGACCCGTGTCCTCTTATTCCCCGGTGTCCTTGGCGGTGACCTCGCCGGTCTTGATGTAGCGGGCGAGGTTGGCGGTCTTGCCGTCGGTGCCGAGCTGCTCGAGCACGTCCGCGCCCCACAGGACGCTCTGGGTGCCCTCGTGCTTGACCATCCCGGGCGAGACCCCCAGCCGGAACGAGCCCGGCACGGTCTTGCCGTCGGCTCCGTAGGGCAGGACGTCCAGCGGGCTGGGCCCGTTGGCGGCGTACACGGCGCAGTCCGACAGGACCGCGACCGGGTAGCGGCCGGTGGCCGCCGCCAGGTTGAGCATCTTGCGGTGCATGTTGATCCGGGCCCGGGAGATGACGGTCGCGCGGATGTCCGGGCGCCAGGTGGGGCGGGCGAGGGCGGGCCAGGGCTGCCCTGGCTTCCAGCCGCCGCCGCGGGCCTTCTCCTGCAGCTTGCCGATGCTGCCCTTGACGGTCATCTTGATGGCGTCCACCACGATGGCCAGCTCCGCATCCCGCTGCCTGTAGCCGTCCATCGCTTCCAGGAACTGGTGCGGGGCGAGCTTCTCGCCCACGGCGAGGTCCGCCATGGTGTCCACGTAGGCGTTGCGCAGCCGCTTGTACCAGCCGTCCAGGAACCGGCCGCACTCCGGGCGCACCCATGCCTCAAGCGGGGCGACGTCGTAACCGAGCTCGACGGCGTACGCCACGGTGGGGGTGGCGTACCAGGCCGGACCCTCCGGGCGTTCGCCGGTCGGCGTGAAGGGGCTGGGCAGCAGATCGCCGTCGAGCTGGTGCCACTGCTTGCCGACCTTCACCCGGGACAGGTCGACGTGGGAGAGGTCGACCAGCCAGGAACCGGGCACCGCTGGGTCGAAGACCGGGCTGGCGGTGTGCGCGGGGGGCGATGCCAGGCCGACGACCGCGCCGTTGGCGGCAGCACCGAACGCCAGGTTCACGTCGATGCCGACCAGGTAGCGCTGCATGCACTCGGCGTCGGTCAGATCCCGCGCCCAGTCGTAGGCCTCCTCGAACAGCCTCTCGCCGGGGCCGCGCACGTGGAACCGGGGCAGGTCGGCCAGGACGGGGTGTCCGTCGGTCGCCTCGCACGGCGCCGGGTCCATCGGCTGCGTGCCCAGCGAGCCGGACCGGTGCTCGGAATGCCGCCTGCCCTCCTCGTCCGGCTCGCTCGCGCGGGTCGGCGGGTTGAGCGCGGTCATCAGCTCCAGCCCTGTCACGGCCGTGGAACCGACCGGCGTCATCACCCGCATCGCGTACACGCCCAGCACCCGGGCCAGCTCCGCGGGCTCGAGCTGAGCTGCGTGGCCCCAGGCGCGGTCGTCGAGGGCGTGCCAGGAAGGGATGCACAGCTGCACGCACTGCCGACGGCCGTCCTGGGCAGGGCGGTAGATCCGCGCCCACGGCCCCAGCCCCCGCTTGGTCAGCTGCCAGTCGGCGCGCTGGAGCTGCTTGAGGACCTTGTGCCCCTCCGGGAGCCGCCCGGCGAGCCGCTCGGACTCCGACAGCGCGGCGGGCAGGCTGTAGCGCTCGCACGCCGCCTTGGTGAGCACCAGCAGCGGGTCGGCGTCCTTTCCCGAGCCGTGCAGCTTCTCCGCCCCCAGCCGTGCCTCCGCCAGCGTCCACTCCACCAGCGCGGGGAGTGACTTGGCGGGCACGTCCAGGATCAGGCCGCCGATGCCGTAGCCGGTCACCTGCCGGTCGGCGTCGGCGTCGAGGACGAGCAGCGGACCGTGCGCGTACGGGCTGCCGGGCGCGGGCGTGCGGGCCGCAGCGGTCTTCGGCGCGCCCGGGCGGGGTGATCCTTGCGGCGGCCGGGCGGCCCGCGCTGGACGCGGCGCGGCGGCTGGTGCGTGAGCGGCGGCGGGCACAGCGGATGGGGCGGTGCCGGGCGTGGGGGCGGCCGCGGCCTCAACAGCCCCGGCCGCGGGCCTGGTTCGCGCCGTGGACGCCGGGCCGCTGGACGTCTTCGGTGTCGGGGCGTCCTTCTGCGGGGCGGCGGTGCTCTCGGCGGCGGGGTAGAGCTGTGCGAGCTGCCGCAGCAGGCGCGCGTACGGCTCCCGCTGCGGCGGCCGCGGCTCGGTCTTGCCCGACTCCCAGCCGCTGACCGTCGCCCGCCGCACGTTAAGGGCGGCGGCCACCTCGTCCAGGGTGAGCGCGTGCGTCTGGCGCAGGCGCTTGCGCTCGGCCGGCGGCGGCAGCGGGGACCGGGACGCGACCAGCGCGTCGACCGCATCGAACAGCTCGGACATGGAACACCTCCACCCCCACCCTACCCCATGAATCGTACATAGCCCGTACGAAATCCGTACATTGCGCGTACGATTCGCGTACGTTGGTGGTAGGGTGCCGGATTGAAGGTGTTCTCTTCAGCGGCCTTGCCGCCCTTCCGGCCCGGCCGCCGCTCGCTTTGGACCGATCGAGGAAGAGCTTCATGACTGTGGTCGAACTGCCGCGGCCCGGCCGTCCCGAGAAGGCGCGGCTCTTCCCCGATCAGGTCAAGGCCGTCAAGCGGCTGGTACGGCACCTGCGCCGCGCCGGGACGCGGGGACTGTTCGTGTCGGCGACGGGGACCGGCAAGACACTGGTCTCGATCCGGGTGGCGGACGCACTCGGCGCGCGGCTGGTGCTGTTCGTGGTGCCCTCTCTGGACCTGGCGGCACAGACGGCACTGGCCTGGCGCCGGGACGGCCACGGCGAGCACATGGTGATCGTCTCCTCCCTGGACGCCAGAGGCCGGGACGACCTGGTCGGGGCGCGCGTCACGTCGACCACTGACCCGCACGCACTGGGCGGGCTGATGTCGGCGGTGGGGGAGGGCGAGGACCAGATTCCGGCGCTGACGGTGATCTGCACCTACGACTCCCTGAACAAGATCGAACAAACCCAGAACACGAAGTACGCGGTCCCGCCGTTCGACCTCGCGGTCATGGACGAGGCGCACCGGATCGCAGGCCGCGCGGACAAGAAGTGGGCCATCGTCAACGACGCGAAGCGCATCCACGCGGACCGCCGCCTCTACATGACCGCCACTCCGAGGATTTTCGCTGCGCCGGAGCTGGCCGAGTCCGCCGACACCACCCGCCCGCGCCGCCGCCACCGCGGCGGCGCGGAGGCGGACGCGTTCGCCAACTCCATGGACAACGAGGCCGTGTACGGCAAGAAGGTCTTCGAGTACCCGCTCGCGCAGGCAGTCGCTGACGGCCGGGCTGCGGACTACCGCATCGTGATCCCCACCCTCACCGACGCCGACCTGCGCCGCCGCCTGAACCTGCCCGCCCCCGGCACAACCCGGCCCGGCGAGGATCAGGACACCGCGCTGCGCACCACCGCCCTGCACCTCGCAGTCCTGCGCGCCATGACCGAACACCGTCTGAAGAAGGTGCTGGTCTACTTCAACCTCGTCTCCGACGCCCGCCGCTTCGCCCGCGAACTCCCCCACACCTTGCGCCAACTGGCCCGGACCGACCCCGGCCTGTGCCCGGACATCACCCCCGAGCTGTTCTTCGCCCACGGCGAGCACACCCCCGCCCAGCGCGCCGACACCTTCGCCGCCTTCGCCGCCGCCGACTGCGCGATCCTCGCCAACTCCCGCCTCATCGCCGAAGGCGTCGACATCCCCAGCGTGGACGCCATCGTCTTCGCCGACCCCACCCGCAGCGTCATCCGCTGCGTCCAGGCCCTCGGCCGCGCCCTGCGCCTGGACGTCTCCGGCAAGACCGCCAGCCTCATCGTCCCCGTCTACGTCCCGCCCGGCGCCGACGCCAAGAACATCCTCGGCACCGCCTACGAACCCGTCTGGGCGATCGCCTGCGCACTGGCCAGCCACGACCACCGCATCCTCGAACGCCTCCCCGACAAGGCCAACCGCCTCCCACGCGAGACCAGCGACGTCATCGAACGCCGCTGGCACTTCGACTTCACCGTCCACCCCGAGCGCATCGCCCAAGCGATGGACCTGGCCTCCTTCGACCCCCGCGACCCGGCCGTCTCCCGCTCCCGCCGCCTCGGACTAGCCGCCGCCCAGGCCTACCACGACGAATATGGTCACCTCGACGTCCCCGCCGACCACGTGGACCCCACCGGCTACACCCTGGGCACCTTCATCACCACCATGCGCGACGCCCGGAGGGCCGGCCGCCTGGAAGCCGCCTGGATCGCCGAACTCGACGCGCTCGGCATGATCTGGGACAAGCACGACGCCGCCTGGCGCTCCCGCCTCGCCGCCGCATCCGACTACCACCGCACCCACGGCCACCTCGCCGCCCCCGCCACCACCCCCGTCGGCGCCTGGCTCGCCGAACAACGCCACCTCGCCGCCAAGAACCAGCTCGACCCCGCCCGCGACGACGCCCTGACCGCCCTCGCCCCCGACTGGCGCCTGCCCCACGGCGCGGACTGGCACCGCAAATACCACCTGCTGCGCACCCATCTCGCCGACGGCGCCGACCCAGCCACGCTCACCCCCGACACCCAGCTCGGCAGCGTGAAGATCGGCTCCTGGCTGCACCGCCAGCTCACCACCTGGCACACCCTCCACCCCGGCCAGCAGCACCTGATGACCTCCCTCGGTCTGACCCCCGACAGCAAACCCGCTCACCCCCGCCCGCCGCACCCGCCGCACCTTCACACAGACCGTCCAGCTCCTGGAACTCTTTCTCCACCGCGAAGGCCGCGCCCCTGCCGCCCGCGAGACGATCCGCGTTGACGGCGACACGGTCAGGATCGGCGCCTGGCTCGCCAAGGCCCGCACCAAGCACCGCGCCGGCCAGCTCCCCGACGACGAGGCACGCCTGGTCGCCGCCCTTTTCGACGGTGACTGGACAACCGAAAACGCCATCCCGGCCGCCCTGGCGTAGATGCCGCTCCAGAACCACACACCTGGGCCCCACGCTGCGCCCGTCGCCGCCGTCGGGCCGCCTGTTCCCCCTCAACCCGGCCACCGTGGACCTGTAGGCGGTCGGCGTGCACTGGGCCCTCGGCGACGCCGGCGCCGCGTTGGAGGCCGGGAAGGACCTGCGGCCCGCTCAGTTCCCGACCGTTGAGTCTGAGCGCAGGGCGCGGCTGGGCACGGACATGGCGCGGGCCTGGTGGGTCTGGAGGCGGCCCGAGCAGACCGCCCGCGCCCTGCTGGGCGCATACCGGGCCCGTCCCGGCGAGGTCCGAGACCCGCAGCGTCGTCACCGAACTGGCCGACCGGCGTCCGCTCACCACCGCGTTTATCCAGGGGTAGAGGGTACTGTGCGCAGGTCAGACCGAGTGCACCGACGTCAGGCAAGTTAGGTAAGTACGGCTTCGGGAAGGCTGTTCGAGGCGGCCGAAGCCACCCGGCCTTGATCTGTCGCGCGAGAGCGACGGTCGCTTGGTATCGACTGCCTCCACCGACTCCGGCGCGGCCCCGTGTCTCTCCCCGGCGGTCGTCACTCGGCGACCTCCGCCTCAGTCTCGGTCTTGGCGATCCAGATGAGGCTGCCGATCAGCACCACGTCGGCGGCGATGCTGCCCAGGTGCACGGGCCCGTGGTGGCACGCGTAGACGGCCGTGCCGACCTCGCAGCCGAGCGGTACGGCCCGGCCTTCGTGCTCTTGGTGGACGGCGCACGCCAGGGCGACCAGGGAGCCGGTAACCCCGGGGACCGTGAGTGCTTCGATCGCCGCTTCATCGGTCTCCGGGTGGTCGACCGCGAGGAGTTGCAAGGCGCGCACTGCGGTGGTGTCGGTCAGGGCCTCCCGGGCGCCGCTCGGCAGCGATTCCTTGCCGGGCTGGACATTCCGCGAGGCGCCGAACAGGCACCAGCCCACGGTCAGCGTCGGGAGGCGGCTGACCCCGGTGTAGAGCACCAGGCGGGGGTCCTCGAACCCGCCCGTCTGGTACAGGTCGACATCGCCGTAGACGTCGAACGGCCCGGCCGGCATCGCCGTCGGCCACCCGGCGAACGCCTGCTCCATCGACGGGAGCTGTCGCTTGACGGCGTCGATGGCAGCGTCGTGATTGCCGCTCACTGGGCTGATCCCTCCTTCTCGATGGCGGCCCGCGTCCAGCTTCGCCGCCACCCACTTGGCCGCCGAGGCGACGGTCCCGAAACGGCTTCGGGCCCCCAAGCATCCACCCCTGAACGAACCGCCGTTTTCGTTGACTCCGGGGTTTGTTCAGGGTCGCACAGATGGTCTGAACGAACCGCCGGTTCCTGGCATCATGCGGTTCGTTCAGAGCGGCGGCTGGAGGTTCACCGTGTCCGAGGCTCCGTACGGGTTCAACTGCCTGCGCCTGCGAGCCGCGCGGAAGGAGGGTGGCCTGACGGTGGCTGAGATCGCCAGGGCGGCCAGCGCGAGCGACAGGACGGTGAGCTTCTACCTGAGCGGGCAGCGGCACCCGCGAGCCGAGGTGTTGCCTCGCCTGGCCCGTGCGGTCGGGGTGGCCGATCCGCTCGACCTATGCGACCTCCTGAAGGACGGTGAGCGGATCGTCCACCTGCGGGTGCGGGTCGGGAAGAGCCGGGCAACGGTGGCTGCTGACCTCGGCTGGCACCCGGATACCTACCGGGAGTGGGAGACCCGCGGGCACGCGCCGGACAAGATGACCGGTCCACGCGGCGGCTGGGAAGACGACCCCGGCGGCCCGGCTGGGGCTGGCGGGTGAACACCCCGTTCTTCATCAGGCCCGTGGTCGAGAAGGGCGTGAGCATCGACGGCACGTGGCGGCCACCGGTGTACGGGCCGCACGAGTACAGAAAGCCCGAGCACGAAGGCGTCTTCGAGATACCGGCCGAACGCCTACACCAGGCGCTCCAGCGGACCCGGGCCGACTGGGAGGTCGCGTGCCGGTGCTGGAACCGAGGGAACCCGGACTTCGCGGCAGACCTCGCCCAGGCCGCCGAGCACGGCCGCCGCTGACGTGCCGTACGTGCATGACGAATGCCCGAACTATCTGTAAGGCACGAGCGATGAGGCCCACTTACCTCACGTGGCTTACGGCTCCTGAGCACCCCAGATAACGGGCGTGCGCGAGCTGCATGCCGTCGTGGGGTGACGCGTCCGCTCTGATCGCTCCGCTCGGCGTGATGTCATGTAGTGCAGCCGGTGAAGCAGCTCACTGGGCGATCAGGCGGGGCAGGGGCGGGCCCATGTCCCATGCGCGGTGACAGCCGGTCCGGTCATTCGGGTTTGGCGGTGTCTGCCATGTCGCAGGGATGGGAGGGGAGCGCATCCGGGCTTAGGCGTTCGGGGCGCTGGGAGGCCGCATCGGAGGGGCGCTATGAGTTGGATTCGTCCGGTCGCCAATGGGCTGCGTACCGATCATCCGGTTCCGGGGCTGCCGTTCATCAACGACGAGCGGCTGCCCTTGGACAATCCCGACGCGATTGAGCGGACCGGCCGCAACCAGGGTGAAGGGCTGTGGGGGCGCACGGATTCCTTACGTGGTGGGGGATGGGTGGCCTTCACGACCGAACCGAAGAACCGCGCCTACGCGTGGGCTGTCCACCAGCACCCCACGTACGGCCGCACCGTTTTGCTGATCCGCGACCAGGACATGAGCGATCTGCACCACGACTGGATGTTCGGGCGCAACGGGTTCCTCTACCGGCACGGCGGCTACTGGTGGGACGGAGCCGCATGGCACCGGCCCGGTCAGGTCGTGGACCGCGCCTATGAGGGGTATGACGCCCGCCCGGTGGAGGACGCCGTCACCGTCACCGCAGCGGACCTCCTGGCCCGCCCGGGAGAGCCGGGTAACGCCCGGATCATGAAGATCGCGGACTTCACCGCGCCGGAGGAACCGCTGCCCCACTGGCACGACCACCTCGCCTTGTGGGCCGCGTCCCGCCGGCCCGGCTCCCTGCCACTCGACCGATGCGTCATCGACCTGCGGGCACCAGAACTCGAACCCGCCCGCCTCGTCGACCGGACGGGACTGGCACAGATCGCGGGACTGGCACCTGACGACCTGCCCCACCCGAAATACGGGCGCCGCAATCTCCCCGTCCCCCAGACCGAAACCGCCGAGG